>JABCPG020000022.1 GCA_013333195.2 Bacteroidia bacterium | reverse complement strand
GTACATGGCGAAGGGGATGCCTTTGAAGTGGTGCGTATCGAAAAGGGGAATCAGCCCCACCCCTAGCCCCACGTTGAGAAGGATATTGGCCCCAAGGCTATGCGATCCGTATAGCTCCACGCCGGCATCCATCCTGCTAATGTTGTCGCTGAAGCTGTAGTCGGCGCTTGCAATGGGAATCTTGGAAGAGACCGGCTCCGAGTCGGTCGGGTGGGTCCAGAGATACCCATTTTCCACCTTTCCGGAAAAAACGCGCGTTATGGCCAGGGCCACGAATCCTCCCGCCTCGAGGGAGTAGCCTTTTGTGATTTGAACCCCTATGCGTATGGGTATGGAGATGTAGGAACCCACCACCCGCGTCACATTCTCACCCGTGAAAGCACCCGCAAAGATAAGTATCTGGTCGTCCATCCTTTGCGGCACTTCTGTATGGAAATTCTTTACGGCGGCGCGCGCCTTCATCCCTTTATACTCAAAGCGTAGCCCTGCAAGGGCATAGAGCCGCCTATGGATTATAAACTTTTTTTCGAGTGCTATCGAGGGGGCGAATAGGGGCGCGTAGGAGAGTATGCTGGAGTTATCCGGAAGTTTGAGCGGTGCGGTTGCTCCCACGTTGAGGCCTACCGCCACTGATGTCCTCCTTAGCACGCTTCTTGAGGCTTTGAATACTCGGCTGAGAAATTTCCGGTTGCCGCTGGCATCGCCTTCCTGCGCGAGGGATATGGCCGGTTGGATGGATTCCGAGGAATCGCTCAGGGCGGGGATCCAGCGCTCGATGATTACCAATGTGGTGTCGTGCAGGCTTCCTGTCGAAAGCGTATCCCCGAATGTGTTGATGGCAAGAGTGTCGTTAATCGCGTGGAGCCGCAGCGTGTCGCGTTGCGCTGCGCTTCTTGCCGGGGCTAGTATGAGTAGCAGAAAGGTCACGAACGCTATGGGGTGGAGGTTGCGCTTTGCTTGTAAAAGGTGACGAATCATCGCGTACAGCTATTGGTTAGCGGGCGCGAAGTTACGATAGATTTGGAACTCGCGGCGCGATGCGTTTTCTTGGCGAAACGCTGTACCCTACTGCCGTGCCGGGCGCGTGAAAATGGCCAGGCGTTCGACATAATGCTTTTATACATATTTTGGTGTCAATAATTTGGGTATATTTGCACGGAAAAACTAAAGTAAAAATGGGAAAGTTTTTTGTTATGGCTTTGTGTGGCCTTTCGTTGTGTGCCCTTACGAGCTGCGGTGACGGCGCGCAGGGAACTAAGGCTGAAGATGCAGCCTCTCCATGGACTTTGGAGCAGTTTGCCGATTTACGAATTATGCGCTACGAGGTGCCGGGGTGGGACTCTCTTACTCCCCAGCAGCGCGTGCTGTGCTACTACCTCTCTGAGGCAGCGCTATGCGGACGCGATATTATCTACGATCAGAATTGCGCTGACAATCTCGCCATTCGTCGTCTTTTAGAGGCTGTTTACCTCGCGAATGTGGGCAAGGAGAGCGGGGAAGAGTGGGATAGCTTTGTGGTTTACCTGAAGCGGGTGTGGTTCGCGAATGGCATCCATCACCATTACGCCATGACGAAGTTCACGCCCGACTTCTCGACCGGATATTTCCGTAAATTACTATCCGCCACGCCGGTGGAATCGTTGCCGGAGTCGCTTAGGGACACCTCAAGGCTGTTCTCCTACGCCCTGCCGGTCATTTACGATACGCTCTACGCGCCCAAGCGGGTGAATAAGGCGGCCGCATCGGACCTACTTCTCACCTCGGCGATGAACTACTACAGCGGCGTGACGCAGGCTGAGGCGGAACGCTTCGAGGCGGATCTGCGGGCGGCGGATGGGAGCGGAAAGCTGCCCGTGGGGATGAACTCTCAGCTCGTCAAGCGTGACGGGCGTTTGCAGGAGCGCGTGTGGAAGGTGGGGGGGATGTACTCACCGGCCATTGAGAAGATAGTCTACTGGTTGCGCAAGGCGCAGGGCGTGGCGGAAACGCCGGAGCAGCAGAAAAGCGTAGGGGAGCTGATCCGCTTTTATGAAACGGGCGACCTCTCGGTTTTCAACGATTACTGCGTGGCCTGGGTGAACGACACCGCGGCGCATGTGGATTTCGTGAATGGCTTTATCGAGGACTACGGGGATCCCCTCGGCATCAAGTGCAGCTGGGAGAGCATTGTGAATTTTAAGGATATGGCGGCGACGCACCGCATGGAGACGCTCTCCGAGAATGCGCAGTGGTTTGAAAATCATTCGCCCGTCGATGGAAGGTTTAAGAAGAAGGAGGTAAAGGGTGTCACCGCCAAGGTGATCAACGCGGTGCAGCTGGGTGGGGATTGCTATCCCTCGACGCCGATTGGGATTAACCTCCCTAACGCCAACTGGATCCGCAAGGAGCATGGCTCCAAGAGCGTTACCATCGAGAATATCACCTACGCGTACGATAAAGCCGCGGAGGGCAATGGCTTTCTGGAGGAGTTCGCCTTCTCCCCGGAGGAAATTGCGCGTAGCCGCAAGTATGGAAGTCTGAGTTCGAACGTGCATACTGACCTCCATGAGTGTTTGGGCCATGCGAGCGGGCAACTCATGCCGGGGGTGAGCGATGGGGCATTGAAGAACTACGCTGCCACGCTTGAGGAGGCGCGCGCCGATCTCTTTGCGCTTTACTACATCATGGATCCCCAGCTGGTTGCGCTGGGTATTTTGCCTAGCTCGGAGTACGCGCAGGCGGAGTATGATGGCTACATTCGGAATGGGCTCCTCACGCAGCTCACCCGCATCAAGCCGGGGGAGGAAATCGAGGAGGATCATATGCGCAACCGTGCGCTAATCGCGCGCTGGACCTATGAGAAGGGGGCCGAGAAGGGTGTGATCAAATTCGCGAAGCGGGATGGTCGGACCTTCGTGACAATCACGGATTATGAGGCGTTGCGTAGCCTTTTTGGTGATCTTTTGGCTGAGGTGCAGCGCATCAAGAGCGAGGGTGACTTTGAGGCAGGAAAGGAGTTGGTGGAACGCTACGGTGTGAAGGTTGATCCACAGCTGCACGCGGAGGTTTTGAAGCGTTATGAGGCTTTGCACCTCGCGCCCTATGGCGGGTTCGTCAATCCGCGTATCGTGCCGGTTTACGAGGGGGATAGGGTTGTGGACGCTAGGGTTGAGTACGGTGAGGGCTACGCGGAGCAGATGCTTCGCTACAGCCGCGACTACAGTTTCCTTCCGGATCGCAACTAGTCGTATCGCTGCGCGCGTGTTGCTACCGCAGGAGGTGTGCTGCGCGCGCAGCGTATATTGGGTGAGGGTATTAACAAATTAGGATAGAAAGTTTAGAGTATGAAAGAGACACCATTAACGGAAACGCATATTGCTCTGGGCGCCAGGATGGCGGAGTTCGCGGGGTATAATATGCCGATAGAGTATGAGGGCATCTCCGCGGAGCATCAGGCAGTGCGTGAGCATGTTGGGGTATTCGATGTGTCGCACATGGGTGAGTTTTGGGTGAAAGGCCCCAAGGCTATTGAGTTCTTGCAGCGGGTGACGGTCAATGATGTTTCTGCCATGGGGGATGGGCAGGCGCAGTACAACTGCATGACCCGGGAGGACGGTGGCATCATTGACGATTTCATCGCGTATCGAATCAATGCGGAAACGTTCTTGATGGTGCCCAATGCCGCCAATCTGCCGAAGGATTGGGCCTGGTTGGCTAGCCATGCCGAGCAGATGGGGCTGCGCCCGGGGAAGGAGCTTTACGACGCGTCCGACGAGATGGGGCTGCTCGCGGTGCAGGGCCCGGACTCCATGAAGGTGGTGCAGAAGCTGGTGAACGAACCCATTGACGCAATTAAGTATTACACCTTCAAAAAGGTTAACATCGCTGGGGTAAAGGATGCCATCCTTTCCATCACCGGCTATACGGGCGAGAAGGGGTGTGAGATATACCTCGCGAAGGAGGATGTGAAGCACGTGTGGGATGAGCTGTTTAAGGCGGGAAAGGAGTACGGCATTAAGCCCTGCGGCCTCGGCGCGCGCGACACGCTCCGCCTAGAGATGGGTTTTTGCCTCTACGGCCACGACATCTGCGAGCAGACGAATCCCATCGAGGCGGGATTGGGCTGGATCACCAAAATTACTGATGCCAAGGATTTCATTGGAAAGCCCGCGATCGTGAAGGTGAAGGAGGAGGGCTTCACCCGTAAGCTTGTGGCATTTGAAATGGAGGAGCGGGGTATACCGCGCCAGCATTACAAAATATTTAGCCCCGCAGGTGAAGAAATTGGGGAAGTGACTTCCGGCACGCAGTCGCCTTCCCTTAAAAAGGGTATTGGGCTTGGCTATGTGAGGCGTGGATTCCATAAGGAGGGTTCTGAAATTTGCATCAGCATACGCGATCGGCTCCTCAAGGCGAAGGTGGTTAAACTCCCCTTCTACAAGAAAGGGTAGCATGCTTTGCGGCCGCGCCCGGGTGGTAGGAGTGCCGGCGCGCTAGGCGTTACTGTTGCCGCGGGATGCGGCTAGACGGTGGCGGATGGTTCGATGCCGTTGATGTTTGAAAAGAGCTATGGGTAGAGGCCCATGGCTCTTTTTGTGCGTTAAGGGATCGCCTTTAGGGTTACGCGTCGAGTTGCGTTCCGTGAATGTCTTTATGCACGCGTCGTAGAGCGGGGTGCAGCGTATGCATGGGTGGTTGCTGCGGCTGTTGCGTTTGAGACCCTGCGAAGCCTCTACCGTTGGGCTGTAATGGAGTCGCGTTGCATTCCTGCGCGTTGCCGGTTGGTTGCCATCGCGCGCCCTCTTTACACCAAAGAGCCACCCCCTTCGCTTCAAAGTTGGATTTCTCTGGAGAAATCCAACTTTGATACGGTGATGGTACGAAGTTGATAGAATTTAGATTCGTATCGATTTACATTCCTTTAGGTGCTTATTTCGTTGGAAATGAGAAGAATCGCTGCGCAGTGAAAATTCCTTTACCCGTTTAAGCGTAGCGAAACAGGGGAATGTCGTATCCTTTGTTAAAAAAAAGTTGTACCTTTCGGTGCTGTTTGATTCAGTTAGTAAAGGTTAAAAAGTTAACGCTATGAGGAAAGTATTACTTCTCTTTTTGTTGCTTGCGATAGGTGTAGGGCTTGCGCAGGCGCAGCAGCGCACGGTGACCGGTGTGGTTACCGATGCGAGCGATGGGTCACCGTTGCCTTTGGCGAATGTGCAGATCAAGGGTACCAGCAGCGGAACTATTACGGACAATGATGGTCGGTTCTCGTTGCAAATTTCGGGGGATGGGGTAGTTCTCGTGTTTTTCTACACGGGCTATGAGACGCAAGAGATTTCCGTGGCGGGGCAAACGACGCTCAACGTGGCGCTCAAATCCGCCAATGAGGAAATCGATCAGGTGGTCGTGACCGGTTACGGCGCGCGGAAGCGTGAGGTGGTTTCAGCGGCAGTGACCACTATTGGGGGTGAGCAGATGAAGGAGTTACCGTCCACGGTCTCTCTGGATAACATGCTACAGGGAAGGGCTGCCGGCGTGGAGGCCACCGCGCTCAACGGGAAGCCCGGCACTACGGCCACGGTGCGCGTGCGCGGTGCGATTTCGCTGAATCTCGTTGGGGGTGACAAGGCGTTGCCGCTCTACGTGGTCGACGGAATCCCGGTTTCCGCGGATGATATGAATGCAATCAACCCAGCAGATATCGAAAACGTATCGGTTCTAAAGGATGCGGCTGCGTCGGCTGTGTACGGCTCTCGAGGTGCGAATGGGGTCATTGTTGTCACCACCAGGCAGGGTAAAGAGGGTGAGGCAACGATCAGCTACTCCGGGCGGTACGGTTGGGGTCGCAAGGTGCCCGACCCGTTCAAGATGATGAACGCGGAGGAGAAAATGGACTACGAGGTGGCCGCGGGAGTCGCTACGTACACAGATGATGAGCGTAAGTTGAACATATCGCGGGAGCACAACTGGCAGAAAGACATTCTGGGAACCTCCCGCATACAGTCGCATGTGGTTTCGGCCACGGGGGCGCTTAAGGGGGTCAACTACTACCTGTCTGGGTCGTTCGATGACAACACCGGCATCATCCGCGAGCTCTCCGGCTTCCGGCGTTACGGTGCAAGGTTGAATCTGTCCACCAAGATTAAGAAGTTTGTGACGGCGGGGGCGAACTTTGCCCTATCGCATAGCCGTTCCGATGAGCCGCGGGATAGGAATAATATGCAGAATCCCTTCCGCGCCATGTACAGCTATAATCCCTACGAGCCGGTGTGGGTGCTTGACAATTCGAATAATAAGGTGTTAGACGAAAATGGCCAACCCCAGTACAACCCTACCTCGCAGGGTTTGAATATCATTGAGGCGATGAAGGGGGCACCTAGTATTGACAAGAATACCCGCTTGCTTGGCTCGGCATCGTTGGATTTCGATATCTGGCGTGGGATCCATTTCATTTCCCGTTTCACAGGGAATTATGGGATTTATAGCGGTGGAACCTATACGAAGCCCTTCTCGCAGCTTGATGACTACGTTGGCGACAAGAGCGCGAGGGGGTCTAGGACCGTGAGCGGTTCGCAGGATTTCCAGTATGGCTGGCTGAATCAGCTGGAGTACACGTGGACCTTCGCGGACGTGCATGGGGTTCACGCCTATCTCTTCTCGGAGTTTACCCGCTTCAATATGCAAACCTACTCGTTTAGCAAGAAGGGGTTCCCCTCGCCCAACCTGGAGCAGATGGATGTGGCTTCTGCCGTGAATAACGCAGGCGGAAGGCGGAGCGAGTGGGCGCTTTTCTCCCTGGCGGGTGGTGCCGATTACGACTATGCGGGGCGCTACATGGGGAGCATTTCGGTGCGTCGCGACGGTGCGTCACGTTTTGGTAAAAACAATCGCTACGGGTGGTTCTGGAGCGTTAGCGCCGGATGGAATATCGCGAAGGAGTCCTTCATGAAGCCCGCGTCGTCGTGGCTGAACGTCTTGAAGCTCACGGCGAGCTACGGGGTGCTGGGTAGCTGGATGATTCCTAACTACGCCGCGCAGGATTACTTTACCTTTGGGAACTACAACAATCTTACCGCGGCGGTTATCACGTCGAGGGTGGGGAATCCCGACCTCTCCTGGGAGCGTCAGTCTACCGTAAACGCTGGGCTCGAATTTGGTTTCTTCGATTATCGTCTCTCCGGCTCTGTTGGCTATTTCCGGAACGTGCGCGATGGGTTCCTCTTCAGCAAAGACCTCTTGTGGGAAGCTGGCGGGTATGATCAGTACCAGAATGCGGGGAAGATGCATTCGCAGGGGGTGGAGCTATCGTTGAATGGCACGCTGCTCCGCGTTGCGGGTCTTACGTGGGGTGCCACGGCGAACATCACCTTTATGCAGTACAAGATAGATCGGTTGGCGGGGGAGAAGGAGATTGACCTTGCTGAGGTGATGCTCCGAGAGGGAGAAACCCCATTCACGTTCAGTTTGCCGCACTACGAGGGGGTCGACCCGCAAACTGGAAAACCGTTGTACTCCGGTGAGGATGGTAAGGTTGTCGATAAGTATGATTTCGCGAAGTTACGAAAGTTCCAGAGGGGCAAGTCCACGCTGCCGAAGGGATTCGGCGGCTTCGGAACGTACGTCACCTATAAGGGGATTGATTTCAGCGCTGATTTCAGCTTTAAGTACGGCAACTACATCCTCAACTACATGGCAAAGGACATGATTTCAGATGGTGGCAACGCGCAGGAGAACCAGCGTAAGGAGGCTGCGAACTATTGGAAGAAGCCGGGTGATAACCAGCTGCCGGCCCTAAATAGCGGTGCTGGCGACCATGATAGCGACCGTTTCTTGCAGGATGGGTCGTACCTCCGTTTCCGTAGCATCACGCTGGGCTACACGTTGCCCGTGGAGTGGACTCGGAAGATACTTTTAGAGAAGGTTCGGTTCTACGTGCAGGGGCAGAACATATTTACGGCCACCAAGTTTGAGGGGGATCCTGAGGTTTCTGTGGGTTCTGGGGAACGCCAGTTGGGTTCTAACCAGACGTTCGTGTCGGGTGCTTACGCCCTGTATAGCTACCCTGCCGTACGCTCTATAATGATAGGTTTAGATATAAAATTCTAGGAGGAGATGGAAATGAAGAGAATAGCTTTTTTTGCGGTTTGTCTTTTTTCCCTCGCGTCTATTTCGGGCTGCCAGAAGCAGCTGGATCTTAAGCCGCACGAGGGGTTGCCCGAGGAGCAGCTTTTTAAGGATGTTCGCGGGTTTGAGTACGCGGTGCGCTCGTTGTACACCGGGATGAAGAACAATGGTTTCGCGGGGCAGGATAATGGAATTCCGCTCATGGGCGATTTGCTGTCGGACAATTTGATGTTTAACCCCGCCGGGCGACAATCGAAGAGTGACTATTTCAAGTGGCAGTTGTCATCGCTCATCTCGTACGATAATAACTACTACTACTGCTACCGCCTAGCGAGTAGGGCGAATGTAATATTGAGGAATATTGATAGGATTCCCGCGGGTGAGGAGCGCGATAATTTCGAGGGTCAGGCGTTGGCTATGCGCGGTTTGGCGCATCTGGAGCTATTGCGCTGGTTCGCAAAAATTCCGACGCAATCGAGCGATGCGCCGAGTAGCCTAGGCATCTTCTACCAGGATGCGTTTAATCCTGACTTGAAAGAGGCGAGTCGAGCGGGGACGACGGTGTCGTCATCGTACCAGCGGGTTGTTGCCGACCTGCTCGCGGCGGCGGATAAAATTGCGGAGTCGAACCCCGATGGATATCTGACGAAGCAGAGCGTCTACGCGCTGCTCACGCGCGCTTACCTCTACATGGGTGACTACGCGAAAGTGGTTGAGTTCGCGGATAAGGCTGAGGCTGGAGCGGTTAAGATGGCTAAAAAGGATCAGGTTAAGGGGATATGGGTTGATGCGAATCGAAAGGTAAGCGCAGTGATCCGAATCCTCATACAGAGTAAGGATCGTATTGCCATTGGGAACCCCTATTCGCAGAGCGTAAAGGGTAAAATCAAATCGGAGTTTGTGTGCCGTAAGAGTTTCCGAGATCTGTTCCAAGCTACCGATGTGCGGGCTGCCGCGAGTTTCGTTGAGTCTCCGTTCAATGAGAAGATGTACATACATGTGGCTAAGTATCTGGGTAGAGCGGGCGAGAATGCGAACGTGTCGGACTATAAGTATATGCGTATCGAGGAGGTGATTTTGTCGAAGGCTGAGGCGTACGCGCGGCTGGGACAGGATGCGCAGGCGCTCAATGTGCTCAATACGTTTAGGGCGGAGCGCTACGAGGGGTTCACCCCGGGAAGCGAATCGGGGCAGGCGCTGCTTGATGCCATCCTCCTCGAGCGTCGGCTTGAGCTGGCTTTCGAAGGCGATCGTTTCTTCACGCTGAAGCGGCTTGGGCTTGGGCTAGAGCGGGACGGCGTAGAGCGGGAGCTGGCGGATGGAACGGGCAGCTTCGCGCTCGCCGCGGTTAGCGTTCCGGCAACCGACCATCGCTGGGTGTTGGCTATACCGCAGGATGCCATCAACTTGAATAAGAGCATGGAACAAAATCCGGGCTACTAGGGGTTCGTTCCTCCTGCTGGGCGTGTTGAGCGGATGTTTGTACGCTTCCCAGGAGGAGAGTGCGGGACGTGTTTGGAGAGCGAGACGGCATGAGTGCCGTCTCGCTCTTTTACTATCAATGCGGGCTGCTGGCGGTGGCTGCATCTTTTTTTGTACTTTTGGCTGGGTTAGTGCAAAATAAGAAGTGGCGGGGCGAGTGGGGTGATGGGGTTACGCGTAGCGGGAAAGGGTGATTGTGAAGGTATGGATCTGATTGACGGCGTGGGTTTGCGCGAGCGGGCGCAACGGGTGGAGCTGATGGCCCCGGCGGGTAGCTGGGAGGCCCTCACGGGGGCTCTTCAGGGAGGGGCGGATTCGGTGTTTTTCGGCGTGGGAAAGCTGAATATGCGCTCTGGGTCCGCGGGGAATTTTTCGCTGGAGGATATGCGCGGGGTGGCTGAAGAGGCGCATGGGGGCGGGGCGAAGTGCTACCTCACGGTGAATACCGTGGTGTACGAGGATGAGCTTTCGGAGGTTCAGCGTCTTGTGGGGGCCGCCGTTGAGGCGGGTGTAGATGCGGTGATTGCTAGCGATCAGGCCGTGGTGGAGATGGCGCGCGAGGCGGGGTTGCCGGTGCATATTTCTACGCAGATTAGCGTGTCGAATTCGCGGGCGGTGCGTTTCTACTCCCGGTGGGCAGACGTGGTGGTGCTCGCGCGCGAGCTGACGTTACCCCAGGTGCGCGCGGTGCGGGAAGCGATTGCGCGGGAGCAAATTAAAGGACCCTCGGGGAAATTGGTGCGCATCGAGATGTTTGCGCACGGCGCTATGTGTATGGCCATTTCTGGCAAGTGCTATTTGAGTCTGCATGCCATGGACCGTTCGGCAAACCGTGGGGAATGCGTGCAGGTGTGCCGGCGGGGATATAAGCTTTCGGATCTAGAGAGCGGCAATGAGATCGCTGTGGAGAATGACTATTTGCTTTCCCCGAAAGATTTATGCACCATTGGAATCCTGGACGAGATGGTTGGGGCGGGCGTTGAGGTGCTAAAGCTCGAGGGGCGCGCGCGGGGGGCTGAGTACGTGCGCACGGTAACCCAGTGCTACCGTGAAGCGTTGGATGCGTTGGGAGAAGGCGGTTATACGAAGGAAAGAATTGCGGAGTGGCGCACGAGGTTAGCGATGGTTTTCAATAGAGGATTCTGGGAAGGGTACTATCTGGGGCAGCGCATGGGGGAGTGGACGCGCCACTACGGTTCGTCGGCCACGGAGCGTAAGGAGTTGGTGGGGGTGATTACCAACTATTTTGGACGGCTGCGGGTGGCGGAGGCGCGACTGAACGGTGGTGCTCTGCGCGTGGGAGATCGTTTGTACATTATAGGGCCGACGACCGGGGTGATGGAGCTAACCGTGTCGGAGCTACGTCGTGAGGCGGGCCCTGAGGAGAGTGTGGAGAAGGGGGCGGTGTGTTCGTTCCCTTGCCCACAGCGTACGCGTCGGGGGGATAGTGTGTACGTGCGACAGTTGAACCGCGGTTGTTGATGCGGCCGTGTGCGAGGAAATTTTGTACATTTGCAAACTAAGAAGTAGGTGGGGTAGGCCATAAAGAGTAGGCGTGGGGATGCGAATGAAATTGCGATTACGGCAAAAGATTTTGCTGTTAGTCTTATCGGTAACGCTGGTAATATACGCGCTGTCGATTGTTTTTATAGCGAGTTCGGATCGCAATGTGATGCTCACGGATTCGCGTGAGAAGGTGCGCCTATACGCGAGTAAGGCGGCTGGGGTGGTTCAGACCCGCATGGCGCGTTACGCGGGTTTGACCGAAGGGTTGGCGCAAGCTTTCTCAGATTACTATAAACGCCCCCCGGCGGAGTGGCAGGCGGAGTACCTGTCAATGCTGCATTCGGTGTTTATTGCCTCGCCTGAGATTTCATCCCTGTGGGATAGCTGGGAGTATTACGCCTATGTGCCGAATTACAAAAAGAGCTATGGCCGTTTAGCGCGGCAGCTTTGGCGTGAGCGCGATGGGAGCGTGCAGGTTGCCTATAGGGAGCTGAGCCTGATGGGGGACCCCCAGCCATACAAGGCCTTCAAGGAGGAGAATCGGTCCGACTTCTGGGAACCCTACCGGGATGAGATGAGCAATAATCGGCAGAAGGGAGTGCTGATGACCACTGTGGCGTCGCCGATACGGAGGGATGGGCGCTACGTGGGGGTTGTAGCGTGCGATGTCGAGTTGGCGTGGTTCAAACAAACCGTGAATTCTGTGAAACCCTTCGTGGAGAGCGAGGCGTTTTTAGTGTCGTCCACGGGGTTGATAATCGCGCATCCGTGCGATTCCCTTCTATGTAGGAACATCGAGGATATTCTCCCGGAGGTGGCTCAAAACGAAGGAATTACGCGTAAGATTCCGCAGGGTGACGAACTATCTTTTATCCATGTGGATCAGGCGGGGATGAGCTATTTTGTGTACATGGTGCCGGTGAAGGTGGAGGGGATCCGCTCTAAATGGTCATTGGGGGTTCAGGTTCCCTTGCATGTTATCACTGAATCGGCGGATGGGAGCATTCGGCTCTCCTTAATGGCATTACTTCTGTCGGTGGTGCTACTCGTGGGGCTGCTGGTAGCGATTGCCAACGGGATTACGCGTCCTGTGCGACGGGTGACGGAACTGCTGAATCTGTTGGGCCAAGGGGATTTGGAGCGCGGCGAGGAGCTGCATGTGACCTCCGGCGATGAGCTGGAGGAGATGGCGCGTTCGGCTGAGGTGCTTATGCAGGGGTTACGGGCTAAGAGCGAATCGGCGCAGCGCATTGGGGCCGGCGATCTGCGGAAGGATATACCCCTTCTGAGTGAGAATGACACGTTGGGCCATTCGTTGCAGTTAATGCAGGAAAACCTGCGCCGCGCGGCCGAGGAGGAGAAGTTGCGGCGTGAAGAGATGTTGCAGCGGACGTGGATAAACAATGGGATCGGGGAGGTATCGAAGATTATCCGAGATTGCACCGGGCATTTGGACGCGCTATGCGAGGGTCTATTGCGTTACGTTGTGCGTTACCTCGAGGCGGATCAGGGCGCGATGTATCTGCCGATTGAGGAGGGGGCGGATGCGCGGACCGCTGATGGCCGCCGTCGTTACCGTCTCACCTCTGCGTTTGCGTGGGGCCGTCGTCGCTACCTGACGAGCGAGGTGGCGGAGGGGGAGGGATTTGTGGGCGCTTGCGCCATGGAGCGCCAGGCACTCTACATCACAGATGTACCAAAGGATTATTCTACGATTCCTGCGGGGGTTGGCGATGCGTTGCCTAGATGCCTGATGTTTATACCGTACGTCCATGAGGGAAGCGTAGTGGGGGTAGCAGAATTCGCATCGTTCAAGATGTTGCAGCGTTTCGAACTAGACTTTTTGGAGCAGATGGCACCGATGGTAGCGGCGGGCATTTTCAGCGTGCGGGTGGAGGGGCAAACGCGCGCTTTGCTGCTGCGCTCGCAGGAACAAACGGAGCTGCTGCGCTCGCAGGAAGAGGAGCTTCGCCAGAATCTAGAGGAACTTCAGGCGGTGCAGGAAGATGCTTCCCGGCAAAGGGAGGCTGTGGAAAATTACGTGAGCGCGATAAAGGATGTGATGAACTACGCGGAGTACGATGTGCAGGGAAAGGTAGTGGCGATAGGCGACCAGCGTTTGTTCGCGGCAGGTCGGACTCGCGACCAGGAATTGGGTTCGTTCTTCTATCAGGGCATTAAGGTAGAGGGGTGGGGCGTACCCGAATTCGAGGACTTTTGGAAATCGGTGTTGGCGGGTAAGGGCAGTTGGCTGCGGGCCGAGGCGGAAGCGTTCGGCCAGCGCGTGCAGGTATGGGAGGTGTACATTCCTATACGGAGATCCAACGGCACGGTGGAGCGAGTGGTTAAATTCTCGCACGCGGTGTAAAGTATAAATTTTGTGCCATGCGAAGCGCTGGGCCGTCGGTGCCGCGGGCTGGGTAGGCGCGATAGGATTTTTTGCGGGATTCCTGCCCTTCCCGCGTTAGGCTACGCGAGCAGAGCAGCCTATTGGGGGAGCGTTGGCGCTGAGACGGAGAGGGGCGGTTCGTGGAACGTCACATGCAAACATGTGCCGGAATTGATGCGTGGGCGCTCGCGACGTGATGGGCGTCTGAAGCTTTATACTCCTAGGGCTCCCGATATATTAGGGAGGAGGTTGGGCTGGTAGTTATAATGCGCAAACAAAAATTTTAACGTGATTTTGCGAAGGATACGGCTATTCAGGGCGTTGCTGCGCGCGGCGCGGGCGTGCGGACGCGTAGAATTGTAGAAAATGAGTAACTTTGTCGCGTTGATGAAAAAAAACAATTGGGCGAGATGGCGAGTAAGAGTAAGCAAGTGGAACAGGAGGGCGTAGAGCGGATGAATGAGGCGCTCACAAGGACTGAGAGTTTTATAGAGCGGTTTCGTTACTGGATTCTAGGCGTAGTGGCATTGGCGGTGCTTGTTGTTGTGGGCGTGGTGCTCTATAGGAGCTACGTGGTGGCGCCGCGTGAGCGGGAGGCGCAGGAACAGATATTCCATGCGCAGCAGCGGATGCAACAGGACTCGCTGTCCGTGGCGCTGAATGGTGATGGGAATAATTTGGGCTTTTTGCAGGTGATACAGGAGTATTCCGGCACGAAGGCGGGGAACCTGGCGAGGTACTACGCGGGTATAATCTATCGTGAGCAGGGGGATTGGGATGCCGCCCTGCGGATGCTGTCGGATTACAAGCTGAGCGATAAGATGTTGGCTCCGATTGCGTGCGGCGCGATGGGTGACTGCTACGTGGAGAAGGGGGATTTAGCTTCCGGGGCGAAGTACTACGAGAAGGCGATTACCTACTTTGAAAATGGGCTGACGCCCCCAATCTTCTTGATGAAGCTGGCCGCGGTAGAGATGGAGCGGTCCCGTTGGGATGCTGCGGTGCTGGCCTACGAGCGGGTGAAATTTGAGTATCCGAACAGCGCGGAGGCGCGCGATATAGATAAGTACCTAGCCTACGCGCGGCAAAAGGCAAAAAATAGCTCGCAGCAGTAGGAGTACTATTGCGCTGCATTGCAGTGGGGGTGCCGAGAGGGGGAGGGTGCTTTAGGAATAGGGTATTTTCTTACATAAAAGGAGGGGTGTACATGAGCTCTGGTTCTTACGACGGTTTAGCCACCAAGGTGACGTTAGAGGGGGGCGAGCGGGTGTTGATATTTGCCGCCGATTGGCATAAAGATATTGTTGATATCCTCGTTGCCGATGCGCAGGAGGAGTTGAAACGGCTGGGCGTCGCGGAGTGCGAGGTGATCCGCGTGCCGGGCACCTACGAGCTTCCGCAGGCTGTTGCGATGTACCTTAACCCGGATTGGCCGGATTTTGATAGTGAGCCCGAGCGGGATTTGCCGGATGGGATAATATGCTTTGGGGTGGTAGTGCAGGGGGAGACGCCCCATTTTACTTTCATTTCGCAGGCGGTGGCGGATAATCTCGAGCGGGTGGCGTGCGAAAGTGCGTCTGTGCCGGTGATGTTTGGCGTGTTGACGACCAACACGGAGGAGCAGGCCATGGAGCGTGCGAACGGGAAAAATAGCCGTAAGGGTATAGAGGTGGCGCACGCGTTGGGGCGTATGATGGAGTACGCGCAAAGTTTGCGTTGAGCGCACGGGTTGTGACGGTAGTAGGAGTCGTTGCGGTTTGTAAAAGGATTTTACTTTTAGGTGGGTGGCGGTGCGCTGTGCAGGGTGCGCGCCGTTGCGTTGGGGGTGTAGTAAGAGAGCGTAGCGAGGGGAATGGGGTACGAGTATTCAGTAGAGTTGTTGGTGCACGGCGCGCGAGAGTCTTCACTTTTCGATGCGGTGTCCCGCACGGCGTTGGAGCTGGGGCAGGAGGTTTACGTGGTGGGGGGGTACGTGCGGGACTCGGTTTTAGGACGCGCGAATACGGATGTTGACTTTGTGACGGTGGGATCGGGGGTTGAGCTGGCGAGGCGGGTGACGCGGGCGCTGCGGGTGACGCGGCTGCAAGTATTTAAAAATTTTGGCACGGCTAGCTTTCATTATAAGGGTTTAGAGGTAGAATTTGTTGGCGCCCGCAGGGAGTCATATCGGCGAGAATCGAGGAAGCCTTTGGTCGAGGACGGCACGCTTGAGGAGGATTTGGCACGTCGCGATTTCACGGTGAATGCGTTGGCGGTGAGCCTGAACGCCGCGGATTACGGTAGGTTAATAGATTTGTACGACGGATTGGGCGATATGGAGCGTGCGATACTGCGCACGCCTCGCCCCGCGCTGGAGACCTTTGATGATGACCCCTTGCGGATGATGCGGGCGGCGCGTTTTGCTTCTCAACTGGGGTTTAGTATTGACGATGAGGCGTTTGCGGCAATGCGGGCGAGGGCTGAGCGGATTCAGATCGTTTCGCCGGAACGCATTGTGGATGAGTTCAATAAGATATTGCTCACGCCCATGCCTTCGATAGGGTTGCACGTGCTCAACGAGGCCCGTTTGCTGGGCCAATTTCTTCCCGAGGTGGCGGCGTTGCAGGGCGTAGAGACCGTGGAGGGGCGTGGCCATAAGGATAATTTTTACCATACATTGCAGGTTGTCGATAATGTCGCGAGCGGTGGGGGCGACCTGTGGCTTCGCTGGGCGGCGCTGCTGCATGACGTTGGGAAGGCAAAAACCAAGAGGTATGTGCCAAAGCAGGGCTGGACGTTCCATTCGCATGAGTTCGTTGGGGCGAAGATGGTGGAGACGATTTTTCGCCGGTTACACATGCCGCTGAATGAGAAGATGCATCGTGTGGAGAAGTTGGTGAGCCTCCATATGCGGCCGATTGCGCTGGTGGATGATGAGGTGACGGACAGCGCGGTGCGTCGTTTACTCTTTGATGGGGGAGAGGAGATAGAGCAGCTTATGCAGCTATGCGAGGCGGACATCACCTCAAAGAACGCAAGAACGGTTGCGCGCTACATGAGTAACTTTGAGCGGGTGAGGGAAAAGATGCGGGCGCTCGAGGCCCGGGATGCGGTGCGGAATTTTCAGCCTCCCGTGCGGGGGGAAGAGATTATGGAGCTGTATGGGTTGGCGCCGGGACGGGTTGTAGGCGATTTGAAGAGCGCGATAAAGGATGCGATTCTGGATGGCCTTATACGTAACGATCGCGAGGAGGCTTTAGCGTTTTTAAACCGTAAGGCGAAAGAGTTGGGGGTGTGCGGGGATTAGGATTGGTTGCCCCATTGGGGGATGTATTGCGTATGCGTGTGAAGCGGAGTAGCGTTGTAGCGGTTGCCTTTTTTCTTCCGTGGGTGTTATTGCTTTATGGAAGCGGGGCATTGCGAGCGGCCGTTGCGGTGGATTCGTTGCAGGCGCGGGGCGTGGATTCTGGGCTGGTAGTGCAGCGGGCGCAAGATTCTCTCCGGGCGGAGGGGGACTCTTCGTGGTATGGGGGGCGATTGGGATTAGTGCTGAGCGGCGGGGGGGCGCTTGGGCTGGCGCATATCGGTTTGGTCCGCGGTTTGGATGAGCTTGGGATCCGCCCGGACTATATTACCGGGACGAGCATGGGCGCCGTTATCGGGGGGTTGTACGCGATGGGCTACTCCGGGGAACAGATTTCCCAGTTGAATCGAGAGGCGTCGTGGAGCGAGCTGCTGAATCGCACGATAGATATGCGGAAAGTTATGTTCGATCAGAAAGCGAGCTTTTCGCGATCCGTTTTTTCGATGGAGCTGCGCAACAAGCGTATGCAGATGAAATACGGTTACATAGAGGGTCAGAACCTTTGGGATTTCTTTTTACGCCTCACTTGGCCGGTGGTGGGTCTGCGCCATTTCGATAGTTTGACGATACCGTTCCGGTGCTGCGCCGGGGAGATAGTTACAGGGGATTGCAGCCTGCTGGATTCCGGGAGTTTGGCCGTGGCGATACGAGCGAGTATGTCGGTGCCGGGAGTGTTTACCCCTTTGGTTATGCCGGATGGAAGGACGTACGTAGACGGAGGGGTGTGCGATAATTTCCCGTTGGATGCTGCATTGCAGCTGGGAGCGGATCGGATAATAGGGTCGAGCGTTACAGTTAAGGGTCCTGGTTATGAGCCGAATACCTCCTTCGGTTTGCGACAGATTTTGATGAACTCCGCGATGTACTTTGGCATACGCAAGATGCGTGAGGATTTACGGCGGTGCGATGTAGCCATTCTGCCGGATTTGAGGGGGCTGACATCGTCGCAATTCAATAATGGCATTGAGATTGAGCGGAGAGGCTACCTGGCGGCGCTGTCGCAGCGGGAGAAGATAAAGCAGCTAGCATTGCGTCTGGGGCGTAAAGTTGGGGAGTCGCGCAACTGTTCGTTCGATATGCGTAGGCTTTTGGATTCTGTGCATATCGACAGCGTGATAGTGGATGTGGAATCTCCCATTCTACGTGAATTTGCGGTTCGTTCGCTGGGTTTGAGCGCGCCGATGCGCATAGCGCAGGCTGACGTGCAGCGCGCTGTTGATAACCTTATAGGTTCGCTCTACTTTACGCATGTTGTGTACTACGTGGATGAGGAGAAGCGATTGCATCTAGTGCCCGAGCCGGCACCACGGCTGGAATTACGCTTCGCGGCGAATGTTAATGATGCGTGGGGCGCTGGGGCGATAGTGCGTTTGCGGATGCTCAATCCGTTCTATAAGTCGTCGCGTTTAGATCTCGCGCTTGAAGTGGCCGTGCAGCCGCGCCTACTTTTTTCGTACACGACGTATATGTCGCGTAGGATGAACGTATTTGCGCGCCTTGATTGCGATTATACGAGCGAGCGGCTTCCCTACTACGTTAACAACCAAGATGTTGCATCAATTTGGAAACATGCGTTTGGTGCGCAGTGCTGCGTGGGCTACATGCCGACGCATAGCGCAATGCTCGCGTTGGGGACGCGATACATTTTTGTGTCGCAGGTGCCGAATAGAGAGTACAATGCATGGACTGGGTTGAAATCGGAGGGTACGTACCGGCAACAGTCCTGGCGTATGTTCATGGATTTCCGTTACAACACATTTTCTCGTCCCTACTACCCGGAAGAGGGTCAGGAAGTTGTGGCGAGCGTGTCGTATATGTTTAATTCCCCCCTTTTGAGCTACAGCGCGCGTGGAAAAGTCGATGCGAAGCAACGTGTCCTAAACGATTTGGATAGGCCGCACCAGCTCTACGCGATTAATATCCGCTACCAAGGAACATTTCCGCTATGGAATGCGGTGTTTTTAGAGCCGTCGTTGCGGTTAGGTTTAAATTCCCGCCCTACGGGGCGCTTCTCGAGCTACCTTGTAGGCGGGGGGAGCTACACTACCCGGGACGAGTTCAACGATATTCCTTTTTACGGCATTGGCTATCGCCAGCTTAGCGCGTCGGACGTGTGGAGCGCAAAGCTAGATGTGCGGATTCGGCTTTGGAAAGAGCTGTTTTTTGTAACGCGGGTGAACTATGCCCAGCTAAACAGCACGATGGTTGGATTATTCCGTTCGGTAGGGCACCCGGAAATCGGCTTACTTGGAGGCGGCGCGGCGGCGGTGTGGGTGACGCCTTTGGGCCCTATGGCGGTGTCGGCATCATTGTCGAACCAGGCGAAGAAGGTGTGGTTCAATTTTTCGTTGGGGTACACCCTCTAGGGGTATGCCAGAGTTGCGGCGCACAAGACCTTTGAAGATCGTGCGTGCGGTTGGGGGCAGAGATATAGCTTCTGTTTGCGGCTGAGGTGCTGCGTATTACGTAGAAGATTAAATTTTTGCATCTGATTCTCGCAGAGAATCGCCATCCTTAAGGGATTGTGGATCCGGCGTGAGCTGCACATGCTAGAAACTGTTGGCATGAATATTGTAGGTTCATTTCTTGCCGGTGAGGTGGTAAAAATGCTGGCATGAGTTTTGTATTGATTTTGTATAGGTTTTTAAAAAAATAAAGTTAACACTAAAAGGTAGTACGTTATGAAGATGAGAAGGTTTTTTGTGCTGGCGTTAGCGGCGATGGGTGCTGCGGCGGCGTTTTCATCCTGCCAGAAGGACGAGAATTCGTATAATGCCCCGAAGGTAGAATTCCGCGATGCGGACAACAAGGTGATTACCGAGTTTAGCAAGGAGTCGTTCGGCGCTACGGATCAAGGGATTACGGTAGTTGTGACGTTGGGCGATGCGTCGATTTCTTTGAGCAAGCTTGAGGTGTCGGTTTTGGCTGATGGGAAGACGATAAAGCCGGCCTATGAGGTGAAGACCGTGAAGGGGAATGGTGGCGATGTGAATGGTAAGCCATTCGCGACCATAAAGTTAGCTGACCTGAATATTAGCGAGGGAGACTTTGCGTTGGCGGGGTTGAAAATAGTTGCGAAGGCGACTGACTCCAAGAAGAAGGATGCGACGCAGGAGCTGAAGTACAAGGCGGGTTCGAGCGTCACGCCGTCGAAGGGGACCCCGATGGCAAAGGAGAATACGGCTGCCTACGTGAACCATGCCCTAGGGACTGGTACGGGTGCATATTCCTTCTCCGGCAAGAAGGCGGTGTCGTTGGCTAACGGCAAGGAAGCTGACATGGAGTTCGTGAATACGAGCACGACGGTAGATTTTAAGGCGAATTTCAATTCAAAGACGGGCTTTCAGTTCATTAAGGTGAATGGAAAGGTGAAGTATGAGACGGCCACGACGGAAGAGGTAGCCGAGCTGCTGAAGGGCGCGAAGAGCGATAAGCTAGAGGGTCTCGTAGAGAACGATCTATTCGTGGCGGTGGCTAAGGATGGTTTGACCTACTACCTCGTGCAGGTGACGAAGGTGGAGACCGGCAAGTTCGACTATAAGGACGGTTCTCCAGTGGAGAGCGTTTCCACGAAGGGCCACGGCTATATGACGTTTAAGTACAAATCGAACAAGTAGTTTAAAAGTTGAGTACTGGTGTGCAAGGGGCGCGGGAGGTATCCGCGCCCCTTGCTTTTTATTTCACCGCTGTTCGAGTATGGCCCAGCCAATGAAGGGTAAGGCTGCGTATTACCCAATTTTCTTGCGGGAGTTGGTGCGCAAAAGCGTTGCTCCTCGCTAGAGAAGATGCTCCCTGCTTTGAGCACCCGTTTTTGGCGGGTGCAAGAAAGTTTGCAGATGGTGCTGAAGGGTGCTGCGAGAGCATAAGGGCTATGGGAGTAACTGCCGGCAAGGTGTCAAACAGAATAATAATCATTTACTTCGCGATCTGAACAATAAAGCAAGCCAAGGAGGGGAGGGGCATGAAAAATTTAGTTATAGTGGAGTCGCCGGCGAAAGCGAGTACGATACAACGTTTTCTTGGTGCGGATTACGAGGTGATGTCGAGCTATGGTCATATTCGCGATTTGGTAAAGAATAACGAAGCCATAGATGTAGCGCATGGATTTGCGCCTAGCTACGAGGTGCCGAGCGACAAGGTGAAGGTGGTGTCGGCACTAAAGAAAGCAGTGAAAGCGAGCGAAGAGGTGTGGTTGGCATCCGATGAAGATCGAGAGGGAGAGGCGATAGCCTGGCATTTGGCGGTAGTGCTGGGTTTGGATATAGCGAAGACGAAGCGAATCGTATTCCACGAGATTACGAAAAGCGCGATTCTGCATGCGATATCGGCGCCGCGTGCGTTGGATTTGAACCTAGTCGATGCGCAACAGGCGCGCCGTATTTTGGATCGGCTGGTGGGCTTTGAGGTGTCTCCCATACTGTGGCGTAAAGTGCAACCCAAGCTGTCGGCGGGTAGGGTGCAGAGCGTTGCCGTTCGTTTAATAGCAGATCGGGAGCGTGAGATACAGTCGTTTACGCCGGAGCGATACTACCGCGTAAGCGCGATTTGCAAAACCACGAGTGCGTTTAAGACGGAGCTATTGGATCGCCTGCAAACGGAGCAGGCGGCGCTCGCGTATGTGCAGGGTGCTTCTCAGACGCAGTTCGTGGTAGGCGAGGTGAAGCGAACCGCGTCGAAACGCTCTCCCGCCCCACCGTTTACGACCTCAACGCTGCAGCAAGAGGCGAGCCGGAAGCTGGGATTCTCCGCGGCGAATACGATGAGTACGGCTCAAAGATTATATGAGGCTGGGCATATTACCTACATGCGAACAGATTCGGTGAATCTATCGGCGCAGGCATTGGGGGAGATTGGGCGCTTAGTGGAAGACGTTTACGGCGCGGAGTACCATCAGGTGCGTCACTACCAGACGAAGAGTAAGGGAGCGCAGGAGGCGCATGAGGCGATCCGCCCGACGCATGTGGAGGTGGAAGAGGTAGACATGGGGAGGTACGAGCAGCAGCTTTACGATTTGATACGTAAGCGGGCGCTAGCCTCCCAGATGGCCGATGCGCGCTTGCAGCGCACGACGGTGCAGATCGTGCCGGCCGACGGAGCTTTAGCCCCGCTCACGGCGCAGGGGGAGGTTGTGGAATTCGATGGTTTCTTAAGAGCGTATATTGAAGGGAGCGACGAGGATTCGCAGTCGTCAGAACGCGAACCGATGCTTCCCCGTTTAACGCCCGGAGAGCCGGTGACGTTGGTATCCATGCTAGCCCGAGAGAAATACACCCTTCATCCGCCTCGTTTCACCGAGGCTTCACTAGTGAAGCGCTTGGAAGAGTTGGGCATAGGTCGCCCCTCGACCTACGCGCCCACCATAGCGACGATAATGAAACGGGAGTACGTGATGCAGGATTCGCGGGACGGATTCCCACGGCAGGTGTGGGAGTGCAAGCTGGAGCATGGAAAAATTCGAGAGGAGCGGGTAGAAGAGCTGGCTGGGAGCGATAAACGCAAACTTTTCCCCACGGATATAGGACTTGCTGTGAACGACTTCTTGGTGAAGAATTTTGCCACAATGATGGACTACAACTTTACTGCTAAGGTGGAATCGCAGTTTGACAAAGTGGCAGAAGGCGCGTTAGGGTGGAAAGAGATGCTCTACGAGTTCTATGGACCCTTCCATGCCCAGGTGGAAAAGACCCAACACTCGGAGGGGTACGTGCAGAGCGAGCGCGAGCTTGGGATAGACCCTCAAAGCGGGAAGCCGGTGATAGTTCGGATTGGGCGATACGGTCCGGTAGCGCAAATAGGGCTTTCCACGGATGAGGAGAAGCCGCGTTTTGCGAGTTTGCTAAAGAATCAGCTAATCGAGACTATCACGCTGGAAGAGGCTTTAAAGCTTTTTGCGCTGCCGCGTAGCCTTGGAGAGCTGGGAGGAGAGCGTGTAACGGTGGCGGTGGGACGCTTTGGGCCCTACGTGCGTTACGGGGATAGCTACGTGTCGCTGCATAAAGGGCAAGATCCGTTGACAGTAACGCTTTCCGACGCGGAAGAGTTGATAGAGGAGAAGCGCAAGCGCGATTTAGAGAAGGTGCTGCGCACATTCCCAGAAGAGCCGGAGCTACAGGTGTTGCGCGGGCGTTACAATCGGCCCTACGTGCATTACAAGGGAGAGAATTACGCCCTTCCGAAGGAGATGGATTACAAGAGTGCCACGCTTTCGGAGCTACTAGAAATTGCGAAGAAGTCTTCAGAGTCAAAAAAGCAGACTACATCCCCTTCGCGGAAGGGCGGAAAAGCGTCATCGCCCAAGCTGAAACCGAAAGAAGGGAAGTCAGCACCAAAGAGCCAGAGAGGAAAAAGAGAGAAGTGAGGTTGGCGGTAGCGGTTTGGCTGAGGCGTTAGCGGGGGGGATGTCAGATGGAAAATGAGTACCTTCGCGTGCGAGAATGCTAAAGGAGCAGTAAAAGGCATGGATAAGGCAAAGTTGGCGGTGACGCTGCAAGAGTTGGGTATATTGCCCGAGGAGTACGATAAGATAGTAGAATACTTAGACGGTCGAGAGCCGAACTACACCGAGTTGAGCATATACTCAGTGATGTGGAGTGAGCATGCGTCGTATAAGAATTCCATTCGCTGGATAAAGACGTTGCCGCGCGAGGGCGCGCATCTGCTCGTGGGTGCTGGGGAGGAGAATGCGGGCGTTGTGGATGTTGGAGAAGGTTGGGGGTGCGCATTCAAGATAGAGTCGCACAACCATCCGTGCGCCGTGGAGCCGTACCAGGGTGCGGCGACAGGGGTAGGGGGAATAAACCGTGACATCTTTACGATGGGTGCGCGCCCAGTGGCCCAACTGAATTCGCTTCGTTTTGGCGATTTACGGAACGCGCGCACCCGTTGGCTTTTGGATGGAGTGGTGCGCGGGATTGGCGATTACGGGAATGCGTTTGGCGTTGCCGTGGCGGGCGGGGAGGTGTTCTTTGATAGTTCTTACGAGACGAATCCGCTGGTAAACGCTATGTCGGTGGGTTTGGTGCGAGTGGGAGAGATGATATCCGCCGTGGCGCGAGGCGAGGGGAACCCGGTTTTCATTGTTGGATCTGCGACGGGTAAAGATGGGATACATGGGGCGACGTTTGCGTCGGCCAATGTGACAGAGGAATCCGAGAAAGATATACCCTCGGTGCAGGTGGGCGATCCGTTTGCGGAAAAGGTGTTGATGGAAGCGACGTTGGAGCTAGCCAAGACGAAGGCGCTGGTGGGGATGCAGGACATGGGGGCGGCAGGGATAATTTGTAGCACGTCGGAGATGTCGGAGAAGGGGGGATGCGGGATGCGCATTGATTTGGATAAAGTGCCTAAGCGCCAGGCTGATATGCAACCATACGAGATATTGCTTTCAGAGTCGCAGGAGCGAATGCTGGCGGTGGTGAAGAAGGGTTGCGAGGCTGAGGTACAAGCGATATTTGCCAAGTGGGACATAAGCTGCGTGCAGATAGGTGAAGTCACCGCTGGGCCGGACTTAGAGTTCTACGCTGGGGGAGCGCTAGTAGCGCGGGTGCCGGCTGCGTCGCTGGTTTTGGGAGGGGGCGCGCCTGTGTATGAGCGAGAGTATGCAGAGCCGGCATACTACGAGGAGAGTAAGCGATTCGACATATCAATGGTGCCGGAGCCGGAGGATATCGTTGCGGTTGCGCGTAAGATGACGGGTCTGCCCAACGTGGCATCGAAGCGTTGGGTGTATGAGCAGTACGATACGATGGTGGGGAACTATAACCTGAGTATTAACGTGCCCAGCGATGCGGGTATAGTGGGGATTCGCGGAACGAGTAGGGCGTTGGCGCTGACTGTGGATTGCAATTCTCGCTACGTGTATGCCGATCCGTGCGTGGGGGCGATGATTGCGGTGGCAGAGTCGGCGCGCAACGTGGTTTGCGCAGGAGGGCGTCCCGTGGCGATTACCAATTGCTTGAATTTTGGGAATCCGTACGATAAAGAGGTTTACTGGCAGTTTGTGGGGGCGATAAAGGGGATGAAAGAGGCGTGCGAGGCGTTTGGTACGCCCGTGACGGGAGGGAATGTGAGCTTCTATAACCAGTCGACAATAGGTGGAGAGGAGCGCGCTGTGCTACCAACGCCGGTGATTGGGATGCTGGGCGTGCTGGAAGATAGCAGTAGGCGCATGGGGCTGTCGTTCCAGCATAAAGGGGATATGATATATTTGCTTGGGGAGTCGAAGGACGATATTTCGAGTTCCGAGTATCTGGTGAATTGCTGCGGGATTAAGCGATCTCCAGCCCCCTATTTCAATTTGTCGGAAGAGTGCGCGTTGCAAACGGTGGTGGGAGAATTGATAACTCGCGAGCTGATAGAGTCGGCACACGATGTGTCGCTGGGCGGGCTTTTCGTGACCCTACTGGAGTCATCGATGCAGCATGAGCTTGGATTTGACATAACGTCGGATGCGGAATATCGCCTCGATGCGTTCCTGTTCGGTGAGGCGCAGGGGCGAGTGGTGGTGTCGGTATCGGCGGAGAAAGAGAGTCCATTTCTGGATTTGATGATGGAGCGTAATGTCCCCATGCATGCGTTAGGTCATGTGACAAAGAGTGAGATGCGAGTGGACGATGTGTCGTTTGGATTCGTGCATGACTATAAGCAACTGTACAACGATGCGCTTGGTAAGATTTTGGATGGCCCATCGTCAGTCGATCGCGACGAGCAGTAAGGATTATGAAAGAAGCGGTTCGGCTGGAGGAGATTGGGGCTAGAGAGGGGAATGCGGCGGCGGTGCGTGCGATGTTTGACAGCATTGCGCCCCGCTACGAGATGCTGAATCGCGTATTGAGTTTTGGGCTGGACGGGTACTGGCGAAGGCGTACGATTAGTGCCGTGGGCCGAGCCGGGGGGCGCGTGGTTCTAGATTTGGCCTGCGGTACGGGGGCCATGACCCGGTCACTTTTAAAAAGATCGAAGGGGTGCGATCGAATATACGCCGTGGACCCTTCGCGGGAGATGCTTGTGAGGGCGCGTGCCAAAAGGTGTCTAAAAGAGGTTGGGGAGAAGGTAGTTTTTATTGAAGCGAGCGCGGAAGAACTACCACTAGCGAGCGAGAGTATAGATACGGTGATGGTAGCGTACGGAGTTAGGAATTTTTCGGACAGGCAGAAGGCACTGCGAGAGGTGTACCGAGTGCTACGCCCGGGCGGGAGGCTGTTCGTGCTAGAGTTTTCGACTCCGCACGGATTTATGTTCAAGGGCTTGTATAGGTTCTATTTCCGGCGCTGGGTTCCGATTGTAGGAGGAGTTGTTTCAAAATCACGATCGGCCTACGAATATTTGCCTCGTTCCGTATATGCTTTTCCTGAGGGGGAAGCATTTTTGCAGGAACTCAAGGAGGCGGGGTTTGCATCTGAGTTTGAACGAAGGATGACAGGCGGTGTAGTTACATTGTACGCGTCGGCAAAGCCATTAAAGCCCATGCAGTGCTAGCTGGTTGGGCGAGGTGGGAATGCGTGAAGAGACGTTCTCCTTTCCGGAGGGGGCTTTGTGGAGGCGTAGTTTTTGCGTAGGGGGATAGAAAATGCAGATCTGTACCGTTGTTAAGGCGTGGGAGGGGGGCAGGATAATAGAGATTGTAGGAGCGTGTAGGGAATAGCGAGATGAAGACAAGAGGCGGAGGCGAGCTAGCCAACCGATTTTTGGCTGCGTTTAACGTTGTGGATCATCAGTTGTCAGCACTAGTGGGTGGCCAATACCGCCAATCCTTTAAGCAGCAGGTAGCCCTTGCATCGCGACGCAATATGTATGTAAAGCGTTACGCAGAGGATTTGCTACAGTACGCAGATTTGCGCAACGTCATAGTGCATACGCGCCGCGCCAACGCGGTGATAGCGGAGCCGCATGAGGAGGTGGTGACGGAACTAGAGCATATTTCAAAGCTGCTAAGCAATCCACCGGTAATTGCCGATGTGATGACATTGCGTCCACGAACCGTATGTAAGGAGGCGTCGGTGGGCGAGGTGTTACGGCTTTTCCGGAAGTATGATATTAGTCGTTGCCCGATAGTGTCGAACGATGGTGTGCTTGGGTTGGTTACCGCGAAGTGCATAGTGAAGTGGCTTGAGGCTGTGGCGGAGGAGAATTCATTGGAGGAGGCGGGTGCAAAGGTTAGCGTAGAATCATCCCTGCTGGTGGCAGTGGAAGCATTGCTGACTTACAGCAGCGACAATGAGTACGAAATAGTGGGTAGAGGCGTTAGCGTAGGAGAGGTGGCGGAAATATTTCAGCGAGGAATCGTCGGGGGAAGCTACACGCAGGCAGTGCTTGTGACCGCGAGCGGGGAGAGAAAATCTCCCCTCGTTGGGATTGTGACTCCCTCCGACCTTCCGCGGCTATTCGAAGCAGAACAGTAGGTGCGTGTATGGGAATGAGAAAGAATGCACCTTTGGATGGTAGCCATAAAAATGGGAGGAGTGACGGAGTTTGCCTTGGAGGTTGCCGGTTACCGATTGTTGGAGTTTTTGGCGAGGGGTGCTGTGGAAATTTTTGGGGATAAAACGTTTAACAGTTGAGTTACGATGCGAAACCGATATCTTGGGGTGCTATTGCTGTTTTCGCTTTGCGCCTGTTTCATGGAGGGATGCGTTGAGCGAAATACGGGTAAGCCTTCGGAAGGTTCGAGCGCGCGGTTGTCAGAGGAGCTGGAGCGTGCGAACCGTTTGGCAGTGGATAGGAGCCAGCTACAGATAGAGGGTTACGTGCGTCGTAGGGGGCTGCACGATATGTCAAAGCTTTCTAGCGGAATGTATGTGAGCGTGAACGGACGTGCGAGAGGGGCGCAGTTTGTAGAGGGAGAACGGGCGCACGTGGCGTACAGATTGGAGCTGCTGGATGGTACGATTATACGGGAGTTGGATAGCACCCGCGCGGAGACGTTGGTTTTGGGAGGGCGGGAGCGAACCGCGGGATTGGATATACTCATTACCATGATGGCGCCGGGCCAGGAGGCTATAGGCATTGTTCCCTCGCATTTAGGGTATGGATTGAGTGGAGATGGCTCTAAGATTCCGCCCCATGCGTGCTTAGTGTACACCGTCACGTGGCTGAGGCGTTTACCCTGATGATGGGGGCTAGATACGAGGGGGCGCGATAGTTTAAGAGGATTTGGAGAGGGTTCGCGACGTGAAGCGCGCGCGTGCTATTGGAGCCAGTCGATTATCTGCTTGATGGCAAATATTACAATGGCGATGACGAGTAGCCATCGGACAAGCTTAGCCCCTTTTTTGACGGCAAGGTGCGCCCCGACCCACGAGCCAATGGCGGAGCCGCAAGACAGGAATAGGCCAGGTAGCCATGCGACTTTTCCATTAGCGATAAAGACGGGCAAAATGAGGAGCGTAAACGCGAATTGCGCGAGCTGCTTAAATGCGTTAGCGTGGAGTAGGTCGAATCCGCCCCAAAAGACTAGAATGATCAGAATGACGAAGTTCACACCGACCTGGATAAATCCGGCATAGAATCCGGCGACAAGCAGAGAGATCCAGGCCAGGGGATTGCGCGCGAAGGTTGAAGAGAAGCTCCCGAGAGGACGATTCCATTTTGAGGGTTGAATGAATAGAAACGAGGCGGAGAGGAGCATCACGCAGATGATGACCAGATTGAGCGACGCGTGAGGGACGTAATTTACGGTCAGAGCGCCCACGCAGGCACCTGCGCATAAAGGGATGAGAAGTAGCGAGGTACGTCCGTTTACCTTTACGCCGGATCTATGGTAGTCGACAAAAGAGGTAATGGCCTGGACAAGGATTCCGAGTCGATTCGTGCCGTTCGCTGCGTCTGGGGGAAGCCCATAGAGCATGAGCATAGGTAGCGTTACGAGCGAGCCACCGCCCGCCATAGAATTTATGAAACCGGCGATAGCTCCCGCTACCAGAAGAATCAAAAGTCGCCACCACTCCATTTCCGAAACTTTGACGTGCTAGGCCGAAAATGAAAAGTTCCGCACTGCATGTACAGCGCACCGCTGCTGCTATAATGTTGCTGAGAGCGGCTGCATTGCGGTAATTTTTGTACTATGCATCTCTGTAGTGCATACTGCGTAGAGAACGCATCAACCATCAGCCTGCAGCGTATATCTAGAGGAACGTAAGAGGGGTATAATTTGTTATGGTCGCTGTCAAAATCGTTAACTTTGCAACGTAGCGGGGATGGGGTTTGTGAGATGTTTTATTGCAATGGGATGGACAAGAGACGGATAGATACAGTTTTAACACCGTCACTGTTGCCGCTGTTTACATTAGAAAATAAAACTGCGGTAGTGATTGACGTGTTGCGTGCCACGACGTCGATGTGCACGGCGCTGGCGCATGGGGCTTCGATGATAATTCCTTTGGCGAGCCGAGAGGAGGCAGCGGCGATGGCTGAGCGGGGCTACATTGTGGCTGGGGAGCGCGGTGGGGTGAAGTTGCCGTGCGCGACCTTAGGCAATTCGCCGCTAGGTTTTACCCGAGAGCGGGTGTTGGGAGAAGAAATAGTGTATTGCTCCACGAATGGCACGAAGGCAGTGGTTTCGGCGGAGCGTGCGGATGCGGTGCTGATAGGGTCCTTTGTGAACCTTACCGCCGTGACGCAGCACATTATCAACGATTTGCATAATGATGTGGTGTTCTTGTGTTCAGGCTGGAAAGGGAATTTTAATATTGAGGATACCGTTTGCGCAGGTGCGATGGCTTCGCAGCTATTAGAGAGTGAAGATTTTGTAGCAGAGACGGATGCCACGTGCGCAGCGATAGAGCTTTGGGACGCGTGGAAACGGGATTTGATTGTTAAAGCTCAGACCCTTGAACATTGGCGGCGCTTGGCCTCGTTGGGAGAGAGTGCGGGTTGCGTTCAGTGTTTCGAGATAGATGGGTTCGATGTGGTGCCACAGTATGCAGAGGGGCGAATTTTCCCCTCGCCGGTGTCGTTGGGTTAATTGTTGAGAGGGGGAAAGGAGAGAGTGAATAAAGAAGAGATAGTACTACTAGGTATAGAGTCCTCCTGCGATGATACGTCTGCGGCGGTGCTGCGGGGCCGTCGGCTATTGTCGAATGTGATATCAACGCAGGAGGTTCATAAGCGTTACGGTGGAGTTGTGCCCGAACTAGCGTCTCGTGCGCATCTGTCGAATATAGTTCCAGTGGTGGATGCGGCATTGCGAGAGGCGGGTTTGTCAGTGAATGAGATTGAGGCCGTGGCGTTTACGCGTGGACCTGGGTTGCTGGGCGCGTTGCTAGTGGGGACGTCGTTTGCGAAAGGTTTTTGTCTGGCTCGCAAGGTCCCCATGGTGGAGGTGAACCATTTGCAGGGTCACATTTTTGCCCCCTTTATACAGACGGAGCTAGGAGAGCCGGTTCCGGCCTTTCCGTACCTGTCGCTACTGGTGTCGGGCGGGCATACGCAGATAGTGCGAGTGGAAGCACCGTTGCGCGTGACGATTCTATCGAACACGATAGATGATGCGGCAGGAGAGGCGTTCGATAAATGCGCCAAGGCGATGGGCTTGCCGTACCCGGGCGGGCCGCATGTTGACAGGCTTGCGCGGCAGGGAGATCCGAAAACGTTTTTTTTGGCTCATCCTCTACGGGGGGATAAGAACTTTAGCTTCAGCGGGCTGAAGACCTCTTTCCTATATTTACTCCGAGATGAGACGGCTAAAGATGCAGATTTTGTGGAGAAGCGGCGCGCAGATTTGTGCGCTACGCTGCAAGCTACGATTATAGAGATACTCCTTAGTAAGCTTCGGAAGCATATAGAGGAGACGGGAATACGTCGCGTGGCTATAGGCGGAGGCGTAGCCGCGAATGAAGGATTGCGCGGTGCGCTAAAAGCGCTGGGAGCGGAAATGGGTTTAGAAGTGTTTTTACCAGCGCGTCGGTTCACAACGGACAACGCAGCGATGATAGCCATTGCGGGGTACTTCAAATGCCAGGTTGGGGAGTTCGCTTCGCAAGATGTTACGGCATCTCCTCGGTTGCCGGTTTAGAGGCCTTGAGCAATATTTCACCATGCGAGCAAGATTTGAAGCCATTAAGTACCTGGTATTTGTTCTCGTGCTAACCGTGTGGAGATGCGTGGCGATGGCGCAGAGGGGCTATCCTCCCGTGGTGTTGGTGTCATATAACGTGGAGAATCTTTTTTCTCCCTGGAAAGATACGTTAAACCCCGATACGACGTATACGCCTGGCGGAGAGATGCATTGGACGCAGGAGCGATTACGCGTCAAGGCGATGAGGGTCGCGGATGCGGTGGCTTCGGTTGATGCAGCGCGACCGCCGGCGGTTATAGGGTTGTGTGAAGTTGAGGATTCGTACGTATTACGCCAGCTGTTGGGCAAGACGTTTCTTAAGTCGATAGGCTACTGTAGGTATCATAGAGACTCGCCGGACTTGAGGGGCATAGATGTTGCGTTACTGTATGATACGGCGCAGGTTGCGGGGCTTGGCTGCCGCTGGCTGCGGCCGGAAATCGTGGGGCGAGGCCCATGGCAGAGTCGAGAGATTCTCTACGCTCGTTTTCGTCTTCCCGATGGCGATACTCTACATATTTTTCAGAACCATTGGCCATCGAAATACAGTGGTGCTGCGGTTACAGTGGCAAAGCGAGAAGCCGCACGGAGCGCAATAATGCGCGTAGTGGATTCGCTCCTTCGGCGCGATGCGCGAGCGAGAATCGTAGCGATGGGAGATTTTAACGAAGATGCTGGGAATGAGCTCTTCGATGCGATGAGCGCGGCGAGCGTTGCGGAGGCGCGAAACAAGAGATTGCTGGTAAATCTATTTCATCCTGCGCGACGACAGGGAGGCATGGAGGGTTCGCATAAATTTCAGGGGCGCTGGGCGATGATTGATAATTTTTTTGTTTCGTCGGGTTTGATGGAGGGATGCGGGTACCGCGTTGAGAAGGTAGAGATTTTTGCGAAAGAGTTTCTTTTAGAAAGAGATTCCAAGTATGGAGGGGTTCGTCCCCGCCGTACCTATCAGGGGCCGCGGTATAACAACTTGGGGACAAGTGACCATCTTCCAATCGTGCTACGGTTGAAATTCTCTAACTTTGCGCTGTGAGAGAAGACAAACAAGCGGGGTTGCGAGCGCGAATCCATACGCTGGGATGCAAGTTGAACTACGCAGAAAGTTCAACGTTTGCGCGACAATTCGCATCGCTGGGGGTAGAAGTGGTAGGAGAAGGAGGAGTAGCAGAGATAGAGGTGATAAATTCTTGCGCGGTGACGGAACAGGCGCAACGTAAGGTGAGGCAGCTGCTCCATAGGATCCGTAGGGGGAATCCCACGGCGTTGCGCGTGTTGGTGGGTTGCTACGCGGAGCTGTCAGGGGAGGAGCTACAGCATCGGGGCGAGGTTTCACTGGTGGTGCGCCGCGGCCAGAAAGGCCAGTTGGCAGAGCTAGCGTGCGCGCGGATGCGGTTTGCAACAGATGTAGGGTGCGAGCACCGGATTGAAGAAGAGATCTTTTTCCCCGCGTATTCTGTGGGCGAGCGAACGAGAGCTTTTTTGAAAGTGCAGGATGGGTGCAATTACGGGTGTTCCTACTGTACGATTCCGATAGCGCGGGGTTCGAGCAGGAGCAGCACGGTGGCCGAGGTGTTGCGAGAGGCGGATGCGATAGTGGGGCGGGGTGTAAAAGAGATAGTTATCACCGGGGTTAATACGGGAGAATTTGGCCGGGCAAGAGGAGAGAGCCTACGAGATTTGCTGCGTGCGTTGGCGGGAGTGCAAGGACTGTCGCGCGTGCGGATATCATCGATAGAGCCGAATTTGTTGACCGATGGCTTGCTGTCCACGATGGCAGAAGTTGGGATTGTGATGCCGCATCTGCATGTTCCGTTGCAGTCGGGGAGCGGCGCGGTGCTTCGGGCAATGCGTCGTCGGTATACGCCGGAGATGTATGCGCAACGGATTTTAGCGGCGCGCCGTGCGTTAGGCGACCCGTTCGTTGGAGTGGATGTTATCGTTGGATTTCCTGGTGAGCAAGAAAGCCATTTTGAAGAGACCTATTCGTTGCTTCGCGCTGTGCAACCGGCGTATCTTCATGTTTTCCCATACTCTGCCCGCCCGAACACGGAGGCAGCAGCCATGGGTGGGCGCGTGGCTTCGGAAGTGGTAGTAGAGCGAGTGCAACGCCTACTCGATCTGTCGAAGGAGCTGCATGAAAGATATTGCCAACGTTACATTGGAAGCGAGCAGTCTGTGCTTGTGGAGCGGCAGGATAGCGCGGGGAGAGGTGAAGGCTTCACAGAGAATTACATAAGGGCGAGTTTTCAATCCCGACGACGCTGTGAAGGAGAAATCGTGAGGGTGCGCCTGGGAGGAGAAAGGGACGGAGAGAAGGTGAGAGGAGAAATAATAGAAGGAGAGCGATCAGAATGACAAAGGAAGAGTTGCGTGAACTGTTGCCGCGAGTAGAGGCGGTGGCGTCGAGCGCCATGGCATTTATAGCGGAAGAGCGCGAGCATTTTTCATTGCAGCGAGTAGAAGCGAAGGGGAAGAATGATTTCGTGTCGTACGTGGATAGGGGAGCTGAAAAGATTGTTTTGGAAGGTTTGGAAAGTTTGCTCCCGTCGGCAGGTGTTATTTCTGAGGAGGGGGGAGGCAGTCCTCGGGAAGGAGGTTTTAATTGGATAGTAGATCCTTTGGATGGTACTACGAATTTCATACATGGGATGCCGCCCTACGCGGTGAGCATAGGTCTTGCGCGTGGCGAGGAATTGCTGCTTGGGGTGGTGGGGGAAGTGACGAGTAAAGAAATTTTTTCGGGGGCGCTGGGTTGCGGCGCGACGCTCAACGGCAAGCCGATACAGTCGAGCAGCTGCGTTAGAGTGAGCGATGCACTGATTGCGACGGGGTTCCCCTATAGGGAGTACGATCGCATGGAACAGTTCATGGATACATTGGATTACTTCATGCGGAACAGCCATGGAATGCGTCGTTTAGGTTCTGCGGCTACCGATCTCGTGTATTTGGCTTGCGGTAGGGTTGATGCTTTTTACGAATATGGGTTACATGCGTGGGATGTTGCCGCGGGGCTGGTAATAGCGCGAGAGGCGGGGTGTAAGGTGTGCGACTTTAGAGGAGGCGATGATGTTCTTTGGGGAGGAGAGTTGATAGCGAGTTCGCCTTTCGTGTTTCCAGAGCTTTCGGCTTACCTAAGGCGAACCATGGTGCGAGAGTAGCGTGAAACGAGTAGTCTCTATTGCGCTTGGAGGACTGTCGCGCCTGCTGGTCATATTGCCGCGGTGGCTGTTCTATTTCAATAGCGATGTTGTAGCCCTCTTGCTTTACTACGTTGCGCGTTATCGCCGCGATGTGGTGGAGGAGAATCTGCGGTATTCCTTTCCAGAGAAGGGAGATGCGGAGCGTCGTCGGATTGCTCGGCAATTCTATCGCCATTTGAGCGATTTAATACACGAATCGGTTTTTCTGATGCATGCGTCTGCGCGCCGTATATTGGCGCGCTGCCAATATGTTAATGCGGAGGCATTAGAACAGGTATACAAAGAGGGAAAAAGCGCGGTGGTAGCAGCGGCGCATTACAATAATTGGGAATTCTTGACTACCGCGGCGTGCGCGAGCCATCTAAAGATGTTGAGCATCTACAAGCCAATGAGCAATAAATGGGTGGAGCGTATTATGACGCGTTCTCGAGAGCGTCTCGGGAGCGAGGCCGTAGCGATGCGCAGCGTGCTACGGCGAGTGGCGCGGAGCGTAAAGGATAGAGAGTCTGTACTCATAGGGCTTATCAGCGACCAGGCTCCAGAGGAAGGGGGCACTTGCTACTGCGGAAAGTTTTTGAATCAGGAAACGCTATTTTATCGTGGCGCGGAAGATTTGGCGAGGCGGTACGATTTTCCTGTGTTTTACGCCGATATGCGCCGTGGGAGTCGTCGTGGAGATTACGTGGTGCACATTCGCGAGATAACAATGGCACCCAGGCAGGTCCTGGATGGATGGATAACGCAGGAGTATATGCGGATGTTAGAACAGAGTATTCGGGAGTGCCCTGCAGACTGGCTGTGGTCGCATCGCCGCTGGAAAGCGACGCGAAAATAATGTAAAGATGCGACAGGTTGAGACAGCAGTGGTGATTCTGAATTGGAATGGCGAAGCTTTGCTTCGGTGCTATTTGCCGGCTGTGGTTTCTACGGTCAAAGAGGAGGATGCCTTGGTGGTAGTGGCCGATAATGGGTCGACAGATGGATCCTTACGCTATGTGGAGTCGACATTTCCAGAGGTTGAGGTGCTCCGTTTGGGCCAGAATTATGGATTTGCGAGAGGCTACAATGAAGCGTTTAAGCGATTGCCGAGCGTTGTAGAAGCTGAGTATTACGTGCTGCTCAATGATGATGTAGAGACCCCTCAGGGGTGGTTAGCCCCGCTTATATCCCGTTTGCGAGACGATTTGCGATGCGGTGCAGTGATGCCCAAAGTGCTAAGCGCGAGGCGCAAAGAGTATTTTGAATACGCAGGGGCTAGCGGAGGTTTTCTAGATTGGTTTGGGTATCCCTACTGTCGCGGCCGATTGCTCGATACGATAGAGAAGGATGTGGGGCAGTACGATGAGCCTATGAAGGTTCATTGGGCTTCAGGGGCGTGTTTGTCGATACGTAGAAGCGTATATGAGCAGGAAGGCGGTTTTGAAGAACGTTTTTTTGCGCATATGGAGGAGATAGATCTTTGCTGGAGGCTGCGCTGTCGCGGCTTGGAGGTGTGGGTAGACCCGCGATCGGAGGTCTACCATTTGGGTGGTGGGACGTTGGGCTATGAGTCGCCGAAAAAAGTCTATTTAAATCATCGTAACTCTTTGTGGATGTTACGCCGTAATCTTCGGGGAGGCGAGAGGGTGTTAGTATTAACGTTTCGTGTGGCAATGGATATGGTTGTGGCCCTTGTGTATGGGCTAAAGGGCAAAGGCGGTGCTTTGGTAGCGACTGTGCGAGCGGTAGGGGAAGGAATTTTTTCATCCTGTCCGCGAGCGAAAGATTATACCTATTCCAAGGTGTCGCGTAGCAGGATCTGCCTATTGTGGCGCTACTTTGTTCGTCGTCAACGCCGCTATAGCGAGATTAGCGAATAGGAATGATATGCGAAGCTTGAGAGTCATTGCGATGCGGCTGGTGGTGCTATTGGCAGTGACATCGATAATTGCAACCATATACATTACCGGCCGTCAAACAGCTGAGCTTCAGCGCGAGGAGCTTGGGAAAATTGCGCTTATAGCGGAGGCGACCCGTCGCATGTCGGATTTATCGATTCAATACCAGGACTATTCGTTCATACTAGAGATAATACAGCGCAACGAGACGGTGCCGGTGGTGTTGACGAATGGTCAGGGGTATCCGATATCTATCCGCAATGTACCTGAAGAGTATGTGGTGCATGCGGAGCGTTTGCCTCGCCTCCTGAAAGAATTAGCGCAGGAACATGAACCAATAATAATCAATCTTCCCTCTGGCGAGGAAAATAGGATTTACTACGGGAGCAGCGCGACGTTAAAAGAATTGCGTTACTACCCGTATGTTCAGCTACTCTTTATCGGTGTGGTTGTGCTACTGGGGTATCTTATTCTTCGTCAAACGCGACAAGTAGAACAAAATAGGATATGGGTGGGTCTTGCCAAAGAGACGGCACATCAGCTGGGGACTCCAATTTCTTCCCTTTTGGCGTGGACGCATATGCTTGAAGAGGATAAGGAGTACGAAGAGTTAACGGAATCGCTGCGGATGGACGTGGATAGGCTGGAGCGGATAGCTGACCGATTTTCAAAAATAGGCGCAACGCCGCAGCTTAACGATTACGATATAGCGTCGACAATCAGCCAGAGCTTGGCGTACATGCGGCCCCGCATTTCGAAGAGGATACGTTTGCTCGAGGATTTACCCACGGTGTCTCCCAAAGTTCCGCATAACGCAGTGCTATTGCAATGGGTTCTTGAGAATTTGATCCGTAACGCGGTGGATGCTATTGCGGGGGAAGGCGTCATAGCGGTACGTTTAAGTTGTGAGCAGAACTATGCTTACATTGATTGTAGCGATAGCGGAAAAGGGATGAGCCGCCGTGTACGTCGTCAGGTATTTTTGCCGGGCTATAGCACGAAATTGCGCGGTTGGGGTTTGGGCCTTTCGTTGGCACGCAGGATAGTGCATGATTACCACCATGGGAGAATTTTCGTGCAGCGTTCGGAGCCCAATAGGGGCACGACGTTTCGAGCGGTACTTCCGATTTTGGAAGAGCGGCGAATGCCATTGTTAGACCAGCTAAAAGCTATTTGGCCAAAAAAACGTAACTTCGCATGAAGTTTCGGATGTAAAAAATTATTTGTGGAGGAGTAAAAACTATGCGTGAGAGGGTTCGTTTGTTAATCATAGGTTCGGGGCCTGCGGGTTATACAGCGGCAATATACGGGGCGAGGGCGAATCTTAGCCCGGTGCTATACGCGGGATTACAGCCCGGCGGGCAGTTGACATCGACTACAGAGATAGAGAATTTTCCTGGTTTCTCGGATGGGATAACCGGTGTTGAGTTGATGGAGATTATGCGTAAGCAGGCTGAACGTGTAGGTGCAAATCTGCGTAGTGGCGTAGCCGTGAAGGCAGATCTTTTGGGGTCTGCGAAGGTGATAACGTTTGATGATGGATCGGAGATAGAGGCTAGCGCCATAATCATCGCCACGGGCGCACAGGCGAAATACTTAGGCTTGGAGTCGGAGAAGAAGTTCCAGGGGATGGGGGTTTCTGCCTGCGCAACATGCGATGGTTTCTTTTATAGGAATAAAGAAGTGGCAGTTGTAGGAGGAGGGGATACCGCGGGAGAGGAGGCTACCTATCTAGCATCGATATGTAAAAAGGTTTACCTCATTATTCGTAAACCGTACATGCGCGCCTCGAAAGCGATGGTAGATAGAGTACAGTCGACGAGCAATATTGAAGTTCTTTACGAGCACGTGACGGAAGAGGTGCTTGGCGATGCGAGTGGGGTGAAGGGCCTGCGTGTGAGGAATACGAAAGAGAATCGTTCGTACGAGATAGCAGTAGATGGGTTGTTTTTGGCAATAGGCCATACGCCGGCCTCAGATATTTTCAAAGGTCAGTTAGAGCTAGATGAGCAGGGGTACATAAAGACTCAGGCTGGAACTTCTAAGACGAATATTGAAGGAGTTTTTGCAGCGGGAGATGTGCAGGATCCCCATTATCGTCAGGCTATAACGGCTGCGGGTTCTGGTTGCAAGGCGGCACTTGATGCGGAGCGGTATCTTGGTACAAGAAAGTTCTAGGTGGTAACATCCCTTTAGCGTTATTGCTATAGCGGGCGAGCTAGAAGTTGCTACACAGCGTTTTGTGCATACAAAACAGCCGAGAGGACGAGAGTCCTCCCGGCTGTTCGTTATTGGGAGATTAATCGGCTACTTCACCGAAATTTGGCGTTTCCCTTCGTTGGGATCGACCGAACGCTTTGGCAGAATTACCTTTAGCTCCCCATTTTCGTAGCTAGCCTCTACCTTTTCGCTGTCTACATCCTCGGGGAGTCCAAATGAGCGGTGGAAAGAGCTGTAGTTGTATTCGCGCACAATGCACTTTTTCCCCTCCTTCCCATTGCAGTTTTCATGCTCTCCCTTCTTTTCCTCCTTTTCGACACCGATCGACAGAACCCCATCGGAGACGTGAACTTCGAAGTCCTCCTTTTTCATACCGGGTGCTGCGAGGGCCACATGGTAGGCGTGTTCGTCCTCGCTGATATTTACAGATGGTAGAGTGCTCTCACGCCTTGTAGCGACAAGCGCTTCATCAAACAATCGCCCCAACGCATTGAATGGGAAATCATTACTCTTTACTGGAAACATTTTAAATACCTCCTATTTTTTTGTTTTCTCCCCCTCGTCCGAACCCCTCATTGTTTGCTGGAGCTATAAGCGAATGATATACCAGCCTTTAAAAGAAGACAAAATGTCGCATTTCGCTTTTGTTTTCGCTTTATTTTGTGACTTTTTGACGTATTTTTGCTAAAATAGATGCGGGGTGAAGGTTACGGTTATAGCTGAGCGGCCAGCATACGAACGGTTCGTGCTAAATGGCGGAGAGAGGTGAAGATAGCTGCGCATGCGTGACGTTGATTTTAGCTACGCGCTTAGGTCAGAGTGTTTGGGATGAGCTTGCGGTATTTATGATTAAAGTTAATGGTGGACGAAAATCTCAATACGATTTAAAGAGATAAATGTAAATGGCAAGATGGACATTCGTTTCTATTAATAAGTCTAAGAGAGAGGGCGTTACGCTTCGGAAAGAATTGTCCTTGGGAGAGTTGATTGAAAATTTATGGTTACATTTGGGGGCTATTTCTGAGGATGAGAAGTTTAGCTTTTTGCGGACGAGAAGACATTAAAAGCCATTTCGATATGCGTGGACAGTTTAAGAAGGTTGTATTGCTACTGCTGGCGTTGCAGTTTGGTAGTATGGATTTTGGGAGTGCGCAGTCGTTGGTTCGTTTAGGCGACTGCGAGTTTGAGCCGGAGCCGAATGTAGTAGTTAGCGCTGCGCGTAGCGTACGAAGCGTGCAGCAGGATAAAGTTATTCGTCTTGGTGAGGTTACCGGCGGGCGTCGTAACGTGCTGTTACAATTCAAGCGAGGGGTGTCGGAGGATGGGAAGAAGTCGTTAGAGCGGTTAGGCGTGACTCTGACGGACTACCTTGGAGGAGATGCGTACTGGGCGTTGTTGCCGGCGGAGATGGATGCGCGTAGGGCACTGGCGAGGAGTGGGGTCCGTAGCGTTATGGGTACACGGCCGGAGTGGAAGGCTAGTGGGGCGCTGCTTGCGGGCGTGGTTCCCGCGTGGGCGCAACGCGAGTCAGGTGTGTTTGCCTTTACGCTGGTATACGCTTCCAATGCGAGTGAGAATCAGGTGCGTACGGATTTGGAACGGCTAGGGGCGCTTGATGTTGAGGTTCATCCTGGATTTCGCTTCGCTACGGGGCGGCTTCCAATTGTGGATGCGCGAAGGGTCGCTGCATTGGACTACGTCTTGGTGCTTGAGCCAGTAGCACCGGAATACGAGTTCGAGAACTATGATGGAGCCCGTTTAAGTGGGGCGGCAACCCTGTCTCGATCTGCCGAGATGGGGGGAAGAGCGTTAACTGGGGCTGGTATACGAGCCGGCATCTGGGATGGCAATGTTGAGTATCATCCAGATTTTGGGGATCGCGTGACGCGAGTTGAGTTTGAACGAGGTTCGGACGATGCATTGCATGGCACCCATGTGGCGGGAACCATGTTTGGCAGCGGTCTTCAAGATGCTCGCGGGCGCGGCATGGCGCCGGGTCTGCGCGTGTGGGCATACAATTTTGGGAAGCAGAAGAATGGGCTGTCAGAAGTGGAGGAGATGGTAGAGGCAAGGGCACATTATGGAGTGACACTCACGCAGCATTCCTACGGATTTTCGTTGCAGAAGTCGAACTACAAAAGATATTCGTACCTATCTTCCTACGGAATGGTGGACCGTTTTTCGTACGATTATCCGACGGTGGTCAATGTCTATTCGGCTGGTAACGACCAGGGGAGGGGCGGTGAAGTGACGTCTGAGGTGTATGGAGATGGGCGCTACGGTACGAGTACAAAGCGAGCAAAGAACGTATTGCATATCGGAGCTCTGGAATCGGACGGTTCGATGACTACGTTTAGCTCATGGGGCCCTATGGACGATGGGCGCATGCTCCCGACAGTGTGCACGAAGGGAGAGGATGTATATAGCACCAAGCCCGGGGGAGGATACCAGCTGTTGAGCGGGACGTCAATGGCTTGCCCTACCGCATCGGGACATGTTGCGCTCATTCAGGAGCGTTACCGTCAGCTTAATGGCGGCGCGGATATACGTAGCGATCTTTTGCGCGCGGTGTTGGTTACGGGTGCTACGGATGCAGGCAATAAGGGCCCTGATTATTCCTATGGATTCGGGATTCTGAATGCGGTGAAATCGGTAGAGATTCTTGAGGCAGGGACATTCGTAGAGAAGGAGATGGGACAGGGGGCAGTGAATCCGCAAACGTTTAGCGTCACGGTGCCGAAAGGGGCTATATCGTTGCGCGTGAGCCTCGCGTGGATAGATCCGGTTTCGAACAAGGTGTACAGCTACGGTGAGAATCCCATGGTGAACGATTTGGACCTTAGCGTGAGCGTGAATGGAAAGGTTTATTTACCCTTGGTGTGCGATCCTAAGAATCCTGCAAAACCGGCAGAACAAAAAGAGGACCACCTTAATAACACAGAGCAGGTGGTTATTGAAGAATTGCGAAATCAAGTAGGCAGTACGGTTGAGGTTAAAGTAACTCCGAGATTGGTAGCGCAAGGGCCGCAGCGGTATTGCGTTGCCTACCAATTCGATCAAGGTGAGCTGCGTGTTCTATCTCCGCGTGCAGGCGAGGTGCTGGTCCCTGGTGAGCCATTCTACCTTCGCGTAGCAGGGATAGAGGGCCCGTACAAGGTGGAGTTCTCCACTGACAATGGTGCTAATTATCGCCATTTGGGAGAGTTGGAGAGATTCGAGGCATTGGATCCATACTGTAAGAATATCAAAGTCAAGCTGCCTATAGATGTTTCGCCTACGAAGCAAGCGCGTTTTAGGGTGTTGACGGACGATGGTCGTAGCGTCGAGAGTGATCGCGACATTGTAGTGGCGCGCCGGGCGATGGGACTAGCATTAGACGGTGTAGCGTGCGGAAATGAGGATTTTGTGCTACGTTGGAAAGAGGTTGAGAAGGCAGAAGATGGTTATGTGGTGCTTCGTAGCGCTGCGGGTGCTGGTGGATATGAAAAGCTGGCGGAAGTGCAGCAGGGCGTAACCGAGTATGTGTTGAAGAGGGAGGAGTTGGTTGAAGGAGCGTGCTATACAGTGGCGTGCAGGATGGGCGATGGGTGGGGGCCTTTGGCCTTGGCGGTTGTACCCAGCGTGATGCGGCCGATTGCGATTAAGGATTCAGAGTTGCCTTGGAAAGAGGATTTCGTAGTTACGCCTTCCCCCTATTTTAGCGTTAAGACACTGAAGGGTAATACAACAAAATTTTTGGCGACAACCCATCCTGAGATGCCGTTAGGGTCGCATAAGCATCTTGCTATCATAGGTAAACAGCTGACGAGCTTTTCGGTGGATGAGCCGTTTGCGTCAGGGCATGCGGCGAACACCGTAAACTACGAATTTTGTGGGTTGGATTTACGAGATGTGTCTGCCTCTAAAGAGCTCATGTTCCATCTGCGAGTGGGCATGGAGTGGGCACCAGTTAATGCGGATCGTGGACCTTGGTTCCGTTTGCTACTAGATGGGGAACCGATTAAGGATGCCGCTGGGGTTGAGGTTCATGAGCGTCTGCCCGAATTTGTAGATTTGTACTACCCGGTGAGGGGCGGTAGGGAGCATACGCTTTCTATGCAATTTGTTGGCAAATATAACCTCGATCGATTTGCCATTTATCAACTTGCTGTAGAAGAAAATAGTGCGAAAAATGATGTGAGTTTAGCACTAGTGAAGATTCCAGCTAGTTCTGTGAATCTCACCTCGTCAGAACGAGTGAAGGTCATGCTATACAATGCGGGGGGGCGGAAGCAAGAACGAGTGGGGATACGGCTATTACGAAATAATCTATTAGCATTTCAGCAGGTTGTGGAAGACCTATTACCCTACGAGCGGAGAGAACTGAGCCTACCCGTGGATCTTGCCTCACAACAGGTGTTGGGAGAAACTTTTAAGATTACGGTGTGCGCCGATTTGCCCGGCGATGAGCAACCTACCAATAATAGCGTGAGCGGGGAGGTGACCAATATGGGGAGAGTGTTTACCATGCCGCGCGGTGACATTCTTGCATCCCCGATGGGCCCCGTGCCTATAGATCCTAAGCGGGTTTACCAGCTCAAGGATGGAGAGCGGTTGATTTTCACGGATGACGGAGGTGCGCTTACAAATTTTCACGCTCCCCAGGTGTCGACGTTAAAAGTGTTACCAAGCAAGGAAGGGCGAGTAGTTCGGGTTCGTTTTAAAGAATTTAGTTGCAATGATGATGGAGCCCATCTGCTTGTGTTCAATGAGACGGTGCCAGATAATTTGAATGTGCAGAATCTTTTCTTTGATAAAGAGTTGCTTTCCACGTCTGTAATGCCGTACAGCACCATGTCGCGAGCGGCAGATGGCGCATTAACTTTCTTTATTGAGGCGATGTTACCGGGCGCAGGGTGGATTGCAGAAATTGATGAAGTCCCAACGCAAAATTCGCTGACGATCACCGACGTTACGGCAGTACACCAGGGACTGGAAGCGGAAGGAGAGGTGCCGGTGCGCGTAACGTTGAAGAACTGTTATGGGGTTAAAATAGATAACATAACCCTAAAATATAATTTTCTTGAGGATGACCATGAGGAGGTGCTAGAAGGCTTGAGTTTGCTCCCTATGGAGGAGCAAGTTTTTGAGTTTCCTAAAAAACTGACATTGAAGTCTGGGGTGGTTTCCGAGGTTAAGGTATGGGCAGAATGTGAGGATGATACAGATGGGCGAGATAACGATGTGACGGTTTCGGCTCTATATGATCCTTATCCGATTCCTGGTATTCTAGTAGAGCCTGCGAGTCCGACAGTTGGTAAGGTGGGGTATATGGGTGGAGGTTTTGCTATAACGGGAGTAGCCAAGTTGCCAAGCGGGCTAAAACGTTTTCCGCGCTACCAACTTCAAGATACGCTAATTCTATATAAAGGGGAGCCAAGAGAGCCTATAGGTCTTGTCAATCTTCGTGCCGATGCGGGGGATGCGGTACGTCTGTGGGTGGATTGGAATGAAGATAAGGTTTTTGCGCAAGATGAGCTAGCTGCGGAACTCATTGTGGATTCTGATACTAAATTAGATGAAGCGCAGCTGAAAGAGTTTGGGGGTCTGTTAGGGGCGTCGATTGGGAGTAAGCGCGCACGCCTTGCGGTGGGAAACCGCGAGGAACTCGGAGGCCCCGCATTAGAAAGAGGTTTAACTCGTGGAGTGATTTGCGATTTTATTGTGCGAGTAGTGGAGGGTTCGTACCCTGCGAGCGGAGATTTATCATTGAAGCGCGTGCTGCTCCAAAAGGCCGATGGTTCTCCTCTTACCACGGGAAAGAATCTGCCAGGGGATTGCAAACTTGCGGTCGTGGTAGAAAACAATGGCAATACGGCATTTTCGGGAAAATTCACAGTTAAGGTGGATGTTAATGGGGTGGAGTCAACAGAAGAGATAGATTTGGCCGCGGCAGGTTTAGGAGCGATCCCACCGTATGGAAAGTCGCCACTCACTATTCCATTGACATATGCATTCAATGCCAGCGCGGTAGGTAAACACTTGGTTAAAGTGACCCTTGAGGAACTTCCCCTGGTAGTAAATGCAAAGAATAATGTGGCGAAGGATTCTGTTTATTGCATCGTGCCCCAAACGAAGGATTACGCGATTTCCTTTAAGAGCAGGAGCAAAGACTTCCGAGAGTATGTGCAACTCCCCAAGGGGTATAAAGGGAGTAAGAAGCAGGCAACGATAGAGTTTTGGGCATACATGCATGAGGCTAAGTATGAAGTGTTCATGGAGGGTGAAGAATACGTGTTTTGTGCTTTTAATAATATGAAGGCAAACTACCCGGACAAGAGTCTTGGCATTGTGCTGCGCGATGGGGTTTACTATACCGGTGCGAATACGTTGCTACCCAAGCGGTGGAATCATGTGGCTATCGTAATGGATGAGATAGAGCGGGGATCGGTAGTGGTTGCTGGTAAGTGTAAATTAAAGGTATATATCAATGGTCAGGCGCAGGATGTGACGGTAGATCAACCTGATGCTACAAGTAAGTTGGACAAGCCGATGCTAGGAACGTATCTTACTGGCATGATAGATGAGGTTCGTGTTTGGGAGGATGTTCGTTCGCAAGGGGAGATAGAGGCAAATATGTACCGGCACTTGCCGTCGGATGGTCGCGAAGATTTAGTTTATGAGTTCACGTTTAGCGAAGGGCCGGGCAATAAATATACGTATGGTACTGATGCCAAGGGGGAGGAGGTAGATGGAGTTCTTATGGAGGCTGATGCTTCGAGGCTAAGTGCTGTTGGCGAATTGTGGTTTGACCTTGCGACGCAAGCGCAACTTAGCGAAGCACGGTTTGGGGGGCAAGCTAAACAGGAGGCGCAACCGGACGGAACGCGGGCGATATTTTTTAGAAAGGGAATCGATCGGACTGGAGTATCTGCCGATTTTGTTACCGTATGGCCAAATACGACGATTCTTTACGAGGGCAACCCCGTGGGATCAGAAACGAAGTTTGACCTTACTGATGGTAAGACTGTAGCGCTTACATTTGAGAGTCAGGTGTTTGGTGAGACGTATACGCAAACAGTACGGTTTCAGGGGAAAGAGGATGAGTCGCATGAATGCGAGTTACTTTCCCTATCTATACCAAAAGGGGGAAATCCTGGTTTGACAAACGATTTGGCTCCGCTAGCGATTACTCCAAACATGGAGATTACCACGCTCGTTGCACCGGTCAATCCGGGAAGTGTAAAAATTAATTTTACCGTTTCGCCGGGTGCTAAAGTGATTTACAATGGGCAGGAGCTGACGAGCGGAGGTGCAGTTGATCTTCGGAGTCCAGCTGTTTTGACCGTGACGGCAGCGAATGAGCGCGATAGCAAATATTATAGCGTTCGTCTTGCCGTAAAAAATGTGCTTACTTCAACGTTGGCAGATGCGACCTATACGTATGGCGATCCCAGCGTGGATATTACAGTGAATGGTAGTGCAGTAGAGGGTTTATTGACATACGCGTCTACAAATGCGCGTGTGGCATCGATTTCTGGTGGTAAGCTGCGAATAGGAATTCCCGGGGAGGCTATAGTATCTATTTCCCAAGATGCAAAGGGGATTTACGCTGCGTCGAATGTGGTGTCGGCAAAGATTATCGTCAATAAAAGGCGAATCGATGTAACACCCGCAATCGCTGATGTGAGCTATATGGAACCGTTGAAGTGGACATTTAGATTCTCTTCAACAGTGCCACAGGGAGATGAGTTTGAACTGGCAAGCGTACGAGATTTGGCTGGTTACGTATTGTGCGATGCGTCTGGGACTGAGGTTTCAGAAGGTGCAGCGTTGCTTCCCGGGAAATATAGCGTGAAGCCAAAGGTTGCGGGAACGGTAGAAACGGCGAAGTACATTGTGACTCCAAAGATTCAAAGCGACTTGAACGTGAAGGTCTCCGCGGAGTTAGCCGCACTTGCCTTCACGGTGACTGATGTGGAAGGACGAGTACTTGCAGGTGCGGGTGTAGATGTTGCAGGCTCGCATTTGCTATCTGATAATGTGGGGATGTGCTGGGTTGCGGTACCTTCTGGGATGTACACATACACGGTGTCAAAAGAGGGTTACCAGATGCGTACGGGTACCATAGAGGTGGGGAATGGGCTATCGCAGGAGAATGTGCAGCTTAAACTGGCGAAGTACACGTTGAAGTATGCTGTTGGCTCTGAGGGAGGTGGATTCATATATGGGGTAGATAAGCAGAATGTAGCCGACGGAGGCAGTGGACAGCTAGTAGAGGCAATACCGAATGAGGGATTTCGTTTCGTTCGGTGGAGCGATGGCGAAGCTGACGCACGGCGCATGGATCGGTTGGTTAAAGCCGATCTCACGGTGTATGCCGTTTTTGAGAAGCGGATGCTGCTACCAGTATATAGGGTGACGTACCATATCGAGGGTGATGGTCAATTCGCTGATGGTAGTACCTTTGACAAGGTGTTTGAATTGCAGGAAGGCGATACGCTACCCGCGATGGCGGTGATGCCAAGAGGCGAGAAGACGTACTTTGTGGCGTGGAGCGATGGGTTTATGGGGCTGGTGCGCCCTGAGAAGCAAAAGGTGCGAGCGAATGTAACCCTTACTGCAATTTTTGCAAAAAGTGTCTTGTTACCTTTCCGCGAAGATTTTGAAGAAGGAAAGTTTTCGGATTTTTGGCGTATCGAGTCAACGTACCCGGATAGGGAATGCCATTGGAAAGTGTTTAAGGGGACTATCCCACTGCTTGGTAACGTTGTCCCCACTCATGCTGCTGCGATCATTACCGCGGAGAATATGGAAGACGATCCTGAGCTTTACAAATCTTCACTGCAGTTGCCAGTGTTTGATATTGAAAATATTGAGACAGATCTTCGCATACTTTTCGACTGGAGCTACGAGCCATATAACAGTGAGCTGTCGTTATCCTATTCGCTTGATGGTGGAGAACCGCAGAAGATTTGGACAAAAGTAAAAGAGCGGCAAGAAGAGCTTTCCCCAGATACACTTTCCATCCCTGCGAATGAGCTTAAGGGGAGAAAGACGATAGCATTGGTCTTCACCTATAAATCTACGCAGTCGTCTTTCTTTGCCGCAATTGACAATATTCGAGTCTATCCTGATGATAAGAAGGAACTTACCGTAAAGCTTGTTTCTGCCCCTGCAGGAATGGCTACGTTCACAAGCGGCGGAAATGAGATTACTGAACTTAAGGTGCAACGCGGGGACACCATTCCGGAAGTACAGGTAACAGCGAATTCTTCGTATGTATTTAATGGGTGGTACTACGATGGTAAGAAGGTCGATGTAAAGACATTTGGTGAAATTCTTGAGGATATTACTCTTACCGCTTCGCTTTCGAAAAAGGACGTTGTGTTGATAACGTACGCTGTAGAGCCGTCCCACTCGGGTACTGTCCAAAAGGATGGAGAATCCGTTACACAGCAGGTTCTTGATCGTGGGTCAGATGCGTTAGAAGTTGTTGCTACGGCTAACCCTGGGTTCTTGTTTTCGCGTTGGGCTGATAATGGGAGTGCGACCAAAGAGCGAACAGATAGAGGAGTGAATGAGAGTATGCGCCTCACTGCAGTCTTTTTACAGAGAACGGTCCCTGTGACGTTCAAGGTGTCCGAAGAGGTAGGTGGAGTACATATACAGGATGCGCGAATCGTAGTTACCAATGCGGAGGGAGAGTCAACCGTTTATGTTACAGGCGTAGGTGGCGAGGTTACGATGCATCTTCCGTATGGACACTATAGGTATAAAGTTGATAGCGAAGGGTATGCGTCTGTGGATGATGGGGCGTTAGAAGTGTCGGGTACTGCGATTAACGAGGAAGTTACGCTGACTAAGCAGGTTTCAACGAGGCCAATACTCGTAGTGGTTGTGGATGCGGAAACGCAGAATCCGCTTGTCGGAGCTTCGGTTCGAGTGGGGAATATTTCAAAGAATACGGATCCGAAAGGGGTTGCCCACTTTGATTTTCCAGCGGGTTACTACGTTTGCTCGGTGGGGTGCGTAGGCTATAAGTCTTTGGATGAGATTCCACTGACAGTTCCTAATGCGGAGGGTAGGGTTACAGTTGTACTCCATAGAGATGTCGCAGTTCACGAAGTAAAGTTTGTGGTGAAAGATACCGATACAGATATTCCTATTGTTGGAGCTTCTGTGCGGATTGGCGCATTGCGCGTAGTGACGGGAACGGAAGGTGTTGCGCTGGTTTCTCTTTCCGCGGGAGCGCATGATTATGTCGCAGTGTGCGAAGGGTACCGAGATGTGGAGGATGCTGTGATGGTAACAGGTACGCAAGAATCAGTTACGCTTAGGTTAGAGCGTTTGAAGTATAGAATCCTTTTGAAAGTGCAAGATGCTCAAGGTAATGCGCTAGAAGGTGCTTTGATCTCGCTTAATGGGCAGGAGAAACGCACGGAGAAAGAGGGCACGGTAGAGTTTACTTCACTGCTGAGCGGGAGTTACGAGTATAGCGTTTCCTGTGAGCGTTATTTACCAATTACTAGCAAGAGGCTCTTTATTGTTTCAAGCGACAGAGAGGTGACGGAGGTCATGTCTTTAGCGAAGCGAGAGATTACCGTTTTGGTGCGAAATGCAGGAGAGGTGGTGTCAGGTGCGAAGATTCTTTTTACGAACGATGCAGGAGTTGCGGTTGGTCCATTTATAACTGGCGATGAGGGAACGGTTTCCTGTTCTTTGTACATGCAGGGATACAAATACACTGCCGAATGGAAGGGTCTGCTTAAGTCGGGTGCGTGCGATGTTTTCCAACTAAAAGAGGAGAATTTATTCATAGAGTTTCAGGAGTCTAGCGTGCTATTGTATGTCAATGCAGACCATGGGAGCATAGAAGTAAGGCGTGACGGAACTCTTCTAAAAGCGGGTTCTACGATTTATAAAGGGCAAGAGCTAGAGATCGATGCTAAGGAAGAAGCTCATTATATGCTTGCGTCGCTCACTGTCAATGGGGTTGACGTGGAGAGGCCGTACAGGCATACTGTGAATGGGGATGTGCAGGTTTCTGCCACATTTAAACCAATCATGCGTAAGGTGGTGTGCTCCGTGGTGAAGGGAAATGGCGTAGTAGTCGTGACAGCTGGAGGCAAGGTCGTTCCAAATGATACGCAGGTGGCAGAAAATACGCAGGTTACAATCGAGATTAAAGAGGGCGCTGTAGAGTATATAAAGGTGAACGGACAATTGATACATAGTGGAGATTCTTACACCGTGCTCTCAGACACTCGCATAGAAGTATCCTTTGCGGACGAGAAAGGTACTGCGGTAGAGAACGCTGTCTTGGCTCTGGTCGATGTGTCTCCAAATCCCTTCAAGAATGTCATCAAATTGCGTCATGCAGAAGGAGTAGAACGATTTCGAGTGGTGAATCTGCAGGGTGTAGAGTTACTTCGAGGAGACCTTCATGGTGAGGATTGTATAGATATCCCAGCGACGACTTTTGTGGAAGGAGCATACGTGTTAGTCCTTTATAGAGGAAATGAACTACGACGAATCATGGTGGTGAAGCAGCAATAGCTATATTGAAGAGAGGCACGAAAGAAGGTAAGGTTTGTGAGTCTTTCTTTCGTGCCTTATGTGCAGCGTATAACTATATAACCTTCATCTTGGCATCAGTGAGCTGAAATGAGTGTATAAGAAAAGAGGAGAGAGGATGCGTGTCGTTTCTGTTCGTCAGTTGAAGGTTGATGTGGTCTGTTAGGTCTAAAAGTTATGATATCAGAAGCTGCATTCCAAGTAGGTACGTTCGCTGCGTCTGAGAGTGTGAAGTCGTTGGACGGCGCAAAACAGATGAAGAGAGGTTCGGATTTTAGTGCGTTAGTGCTGCGTTATTCAACGTGTCTTTTCGAATACAAATTTTCACCTGCATAGGAAGGCTGGTTTCGCTTTGAAACTTTCATTCGCTTATGCGGATGTGGCGTTGAGCTATTAAGAAAGATTTGGAAGATTTTGGAACGTTATGAGGTCACAGCGTAAATTATATGAAATGTTTGGGAGTCCTTCGTGCGTGGCATTGTATCTGAAAAGCTATTTTCTAGCGGTGCCATTTGTGCAATGAAGGTGTTGAGAATATGACGGAAAAGAAATACGCAAAGAGCGTCGTGCTTCTATCTGGAGGGCTGGATTCTTCGATAGTGTTGCATGTGGCAAAGCGCGAGAGCGAGGAAGTGTATGCGTTGTCGATACGCTATGGTCAACAGCATGAAAAAGAGCTGGCTTGCGCCAGGTGGCAAGCTAACTCTGCGGGTGTAGCTGCGCATCATGAGGTTGAACTATTACTATCGTCATGGGGAGGATCTTCTCTGACAGATTCTAGGTTTACGATAGAGCATGGCGATGTGCACCGGTTGGAGACCCCAAACACTTACGTTCCGGCGAGGAATATGGTATTCGTGTCAGTGGCGGCATCGTTGGCTGAGGCTGTAGGTGCTACTGCCATTTATCTGGGTGTTAGTGAGGCGGATTACTCAGGCTATGTGGACTGTCGTTCCGATTTCATTGTGGCGATGGAAAAGGCGGTGAACGCAGGAACTGAAAGGAAGTCAACGGGCGGGGCGTTGATTCATCTAGAGACTCCATTCCTGCATATGAGGAAGGCTGATGAGATTCGTTTGGCTCTCGCCATGGGGGTGGAACTTCAACATACCTGGACGTGTTATTTTGGAGGTGAAACGCCTTGTGGAGAGTGCGATAGCTGTATGCTACGAGCGCGAGCATTCGAGGAAGTAGGAGTCGCGGATCCCCTTGTGAAGAACACGAGATGACAAAAATAGTACTGTCTGCGGAGGGTGTCTTCCCTTTGTCGAATGGAGAAGAGACCGTGGTAGGAGTTAGGAGGAGCGGTACGCTGCAGGGAGAGGGAATATTAGTTGGTGTTCCGAGTCTGTTCGTGCGTTTGGCGGGTTGTAATTTACGATGCTTATTTCAAGATCCAGAAGGCTATATCGATCAATGCGATACACCGCATGCGCAACTCAGCGATGAGAAGGATGCCTGCGAGGTGGATGATGTGGTTCAACTGGTTGCGAACCATCTTGGTGTATTGTGTCATGTGGTGATTACAGGCGGTGAGCCTATGCTGCAAAAAGAGGCGGTGGCAGAGCTATGCGAACGTTTACATGCTGCGAAAAAGGGAATCCACATAACGTTGGAGACCAATGGAACGGTTTTTAGTGAACGGGTTTCGAGGGCAGTCGATTTAGTCAGCATGTCGCCTAAATGTCAGGTAGGGACTTTTGAGGGAGAAAAGCCTTCCCAGGCGTACGTGTCGTCCATGCAGCAGTGGATTGATTCAAAGTGCGGAGAGCGAGATGGTTTGCAGTTGAAATTTGTTGTTGGGTGCAAGGAAGATGAGCGTAAACTCATTGAGCCCATTCTCCATTCGCTGCATGATTGGGAAAAGTGCGCATTGGTTGTAATGCCGCTGGGAGGAGACTTGGCTACGATACGTAAAAGTGCGCCGTTGGCAGTCGAAATGGCGATACGTAGGGGCTGGCGCTACTCCCCCCGTTTGCAAATTGATCTTTGGGCAGGGCGTAAAGGTTCGTGATGGAGCGCGCATGGTGTTTGAGAGTCTCTGCGATTAAATGTAGTTATGACGATTTCTTCGTCGAAGCGTATCCTCCATTCCCTTGAATCGGGGTCAATTTATATTGCATAGATTTGATGGGTCAGGGAAAAGGGTGTCGTTTCTTTTTAAGGGGAGTGCTTGTGTTTAATCTCGCGGTTATGAAAATAGTTATCTTTGCCAGTCTTAAGTGTTTAAGCTTTAGGCAGGACTAAAAGCAGAAAAGGGAACGAATCATGTCTTTGGGATATAATCGGTTAGTTGATGGAATAATAGAGTTAGCGTTGCTTGAGGATGTGGGTGCTGGCGATGTAACTACGGAAGCATTGGTGCCGCGTAAGATGCAAACTTGCGCGCGTCTGGTAGCCAAAGGGGAGGGCGTGGTGTCTGGGCAATGGGTAGTGGAACGGGTGTACGCCCAGTTGGATTCGGAGGTACGATATAGTAAAGTTTGTCCTGATGGGGGATGCGTGAAGCGAGGGGATGTGATAGGGGAAGTGCAAGGTGCGTACGCGAGCTTGCTGGTAGGAGAGCGAACGGCACTAAATTTTTTACAGCGTCTTTCTGGCATAGCAACATTGACGCGCATGTACGTGGAGGCAATAGATGGTTTGCCGGTGCGTTTGTTAGATACCCGTAAGACAGCGCCTGGCCAACGGATTTTGGAAAAGCGAGCGGTGGTGGATGGAGGCGGAGCCAATCACCGTATCGGTCTTTATGATTTGGCTATGATAAAGGACAATCATATTGCTGTAGCTGGCGGCATCCAGCAGGCTGTTAAAGAGGTAAGGAAGCGCATCCCTGCGTATATGAAGATAGAGGTGGAAACGAGTACCCTTGCCGAGGTAGACGAGGCGTTAGCATCTGGAGCTGAGATTATTATGCTTGATAATATGGATATAGAAACGATGCGAGAGGCTGTGAACGCTATCAAGAGGCGAGCATTGGTAGAAGCGTCTGGAAATGTCACGTTAGATCGAATACGGGCAATTGCCGAGACGGGAGTCGATTTTATTAGCTGCGGCGCAATCACGCACAGCGCACCTATACTAGACATCAGTATGAAGATAGGGGTAGAGCAATAGGAGGGTAGAGTGATTGCGATGCCAAAATGTACGCTTCTCTGCGTAGCTTTTTCTATTATGAGAGGGAACGCTATAGGTATTGAATGTTTTACGTCCTTTGCACATGATTTTGTGTTTGGCGGGTTTTGTCTGTTTAAAACAAAATATGGCATGAAAGGTGTACGTGAATTTATAGGTCAAAGTGGGGAGAAATACTGGAGTTAAAATGAATAAGCAAGCGTTGACGAGCGAAATCATTCGTTTGAAAAAAGAAAAGAAGGCGGTGCTGCTGGGACATTACTATGTGCCAGCAGATGTTCAAGATGTGTGTGACTATGTAGGTGATTCGTTGGGTCTTTCGCGCCAGGCGGCGGCTACTGAAGCAGAGATAATTGTATTTTGCGGAGTGCACTTTATGGCAGAAACCGCATCGATTTTAGCGCAGGATAAAAAGGTATTGTTGCCTGACGTTGCAGCGGGGTGTTCGTTGGCGGAAAGTATCTCGACTGCCGATGTCGTTGCGTGGAAGAAGAAAAATCCGGAGGGGGTTGTGATAAGCTACGTTAATACTACTGCCGAAATAAAGGCTTTCACGGATTGTTGTTGCACATCGGCGAATGCAGTAGAGGTGGTGCGGCGGTATAAGGATGCTCCTGCGATACTTTTCCTACCAGACTGGAATTTAGGCCATTATGTACAGCATCAATTGGGGATTCCGATGGAGATCTGGCATGGAGCGTGTCATGTGCATGATGCGTTCACCGCCTCTAAAATACTGCGAGCGATGGATTTGTATCCCGATGCGGAAGTGCTAGTACACCCGGAGAGTAGCGGGTCTGTGACTCCGGAGATTGCGGATAACCCAAGGGTTCATATTATGTCTACTAGCGGGATGATACGTCGGGCGGCGGAATCAGATTGTCATCGTTTTGTTGTCGTGACGGAAAAGGGGACCTTGTATAGGATGCAGCAGGCGGCACCAGGTAAGGAGCTAATAATTATAAGCGAGACGGCGGAATGTGAGAACATGAAGCTTATTACATTGGAGAAGGTGTATGAGTCGCTTGTGAAGGAGCAATATGAGATTCGCGTGCCTGCCGAGGTGGCCGGTCGTGCTAAGAGCTCGATAGAGCGTATGAATGCCATAGGATAATCTTGGCGTGCTGCGCGTTTGAAATTCGCAATGAGCGTGTAGCGGTCTGTGAGGGGCGTTAAGTTGCGCTGTAAATCGTAATCACTCCGATAAACATTCAGATTCCTAGTGGAATCGTTGCGGGGCTTCGTTTATATCGATGCGCCCTGAATCTATGTTTCATAGCCATTGTGCGGTAGGATGGAGCGAATGGCTCTCTTTGGCTGCATTCATTTGGAGTGCGTCTGGTGGAGTGTCCACGTTGGCGAACATGCTGTAGTGGTTTGATTGTCGGTTGTGAAAGAGAAGCGGGCGAGTAAATAGACCATGAAGGCGCGTTGGATGCCTATTGCGTCGTTCGTTTATGGTGCAAGAAAAAGATGAGGCGCAGCGATCCGGATAGGTAGCTGAGGTGCGGACGATTGTTTGTTTAACGAGTTAAGACGCGCGGAAAGAGGCATGTGCAGCGAAATCATGATTGTTGAATGTCTGATTCGTTGAAGGTCTAGTTCTCTGCTTACGGTGCTGTGCGTGCGTATGGAGAGGCAGCGAAAATTTTCAAGCGCTGTAAGATGTGCTGTCTATCAGTACTATCCGTTCTGTGCGTACGTGACGAATCTCTGGTTGCGTCTAGATGCGAAGTGCTGCGCGATGTAATGCGAGATTCCGTGCATTACATCGTTTTAAATGGATTCAGTCAGCAGCTACTATTGGCGCAGTTCAACGAGATATTTAAGAAAAAAGTTAACTTTGCGAAGGCTTGTAGAATGGGAAAAAGGATGCTACGGATTAGTAAGAAGCTGTTATACGTATGGCTCACGGTGTGTGTGTGTGGTGTGGGTGAAATGTATGCGCAAGGGCGTTTGATGACGGATGAGCTGGTGCGTGGAAGCGATGGAATGGGAGGTGGGATTGTAGAGATAAATCAGGCTGAGATTTTGTCGGATGCGCTAAGGCAGAAGCTAATCGTCTCTAGATCTGTTCGGGAGCTTAAAGGTTATAGGGTACGGGTGTATCGAGGTTTGGGCAGAAACGCGAGGGAAATGAGCGTGGAGTTAGCTGCTAAGCTTAAGGAGGAGTATCCAGATATGAAGGTGTATCGTGCCTATCAAGCTCCATATTACTTAGTGACTGTAGGTAACTTCCGGATGAGAATCGATGCGCTTTCGTTACAGTACAAACTTCTTAAAAATAATCCGCAAGCCTTTGTGGTAGAGGAAAATATTGAATATCCTCCATTGTGCGCTGGGAAGCAAACTGCCGCAAGTGAAAGGGAGATTTAAGGAGGAAAGGGTGTTCAATGAAGGGTGCGGTTGAGATTGAGGACTTAGCGAGACGGTTACGAATTGATAGTGTGCAGATGCTGGCCCATGCGGGCAGTGGACACTTAGGCGGCTGTTTGAGCTCCGCTGATATTATGGCGGTACTCTATGGTTTGCGTATGCGGATTAATCCCGGCAATCCGGATTTGGCGGTGAGGGACCGCTTTGTGCTGTCGATTGGTCATGTTGCGCCAGTGTATTACGCGGCACTGGCAGAATGCGGATTTTTCCCGAAAGAGGAGTTGCTTACGTTGCGGCTTTTAGGAACGCGATTGCAGGGACATCCGTCGCGTGCTCATGGACTTCCTGGCGTTGATGCTGCAAGCGGGTCGTTGGGGCAAGGACTTTCGATTGCCGTGGGCTTTGCATTAGCGGGAAAATTCAAAAAGGAAGATTTCCACACCTATGTCCTACTTGGGGATGGTGAGTTGCAGGAGGGGCAAGTTTGGGAAGGAGCGATGAGTGCATCTTTCCATGGGCTGCGCAGCATTACGGCGCTTATTGATAGGAATCGCGTACAGATTGATGGGGCTAATCGTCAAGTGATGGAGTTAGAGCCACTCGCCGATAAGTGGCGTTCTTTCGGTTGGGAATGTTTCGTGGTGGATGGGAACAATGTGCGTGAGCTACTCGCAGTATTCGACCGGCGGGATGAAGTTACGAAGCCGAGTGTTATAATATGTGAAACTGAGATGGGATGCGGGGTGAAGAGTATTACCGGTGATTTTCGTTGGCATGGGAAGGCCCCTTCTTGCAGTGAGGCTATACGCTTTGAGGCTGAAATCAACGAGTATAGTGCGAATCGATTAGCGTATATGCAGCGGTGTGATTTTGAATCTGTAAAAAGCGTGGAATAGAGGTATGCTAGAGAGGTGTGTGCTACCTGAATTACTCGGTCAAGAATCTACGCGTGAGGGTTTTGCACGTGGCGTTTTTCGAGCCGCCGAAGAGAATGATCGCGTGGTGGTAATAGGTTTGGATGTAACGGGTTCGTTGCACCTTGATAGATTTAGAGAGCGTTTCCCAAGTAGATTTATATCGATTGGCATAGCCGAGCAGAACGGTGCTGGAATTGCGGCGGGGCTGGCCTTGAATGGATTTCTTCCTGTTTTCGCAACGTATGCAACGTTTGCTACGACGAGGGCTCTCGACCAAATACGAGTAAGCATTTGCTACAACAAGGCTCCTGTGTTGATAGGCGGTGCCCATGCAGGGTTGTCGGTGGGTCCGGACGGTGCTACGCATCAGGCATTAGAGGATATTGCTACGATGCGGGTCTTACCGCATATGCGAGTGTTAACACCGTTAGATTCGAATCAGGCCGAAAGTATGGTTTACAGTGTGTTGAGGTCAGAGATGACGGCACCTGTATACATTAGGTTAGGACGCGCGCCAGCTCCGAATTTTACCGATCCGAATGGTGTATATAGTGTTGAGGAAATCTATGCTTACCGTTTCGGGGAAAATCCAAGACTTCTCTTGTTGGCGTGTGGTACAATGTTGTACCCCACGTTAAATGCCGCAGAGGTGCTGAAGGGTAGAGGGGTTGATTCGGTCGTGCTAGGGATATCTTGCGTGAAACCTTTTTGTGGAGATGCGGTTGTGCATTATGTTGAGTTGCTGGATATTCAATGCGTGGTGACTGTAGAGGAGCATCAAGTGGCAGGGGGATTTGGTGGAGTTGTTGCTGAGGCATTGAGCAGTAAGCATCCGGTGCGTATTGTGCGGTTAGGGGTGTATGATAGCTTTGGAGAGTCGGGGGCGCCCGAGGGCCTATTGAGCAAGTACAAGTTAGATGCTGCTGGTATAGCTGAACAGGTGATGGGCTGTGCGTTGTGATGCGTGGAGGCTCTTAACGAGACTGACAGTAAAAACGGGATACGAAGGAAAGAGAAATTCATTATGAGCGATCCGATCAAGCATGAGTGTGGAGTGGCGTTGATGCGGTTAAAGAAACCGTTGGAATACTATCAAGAACGGTACGGTACATGGATGTATGGTATCGAGAAGATGTATCTTCTCATGGAAAAGCAGCATAATCGCGGGCAGGATGGAGCTGGATTAGCGAGCGTAAAATTTCATCTACCCCCTGGATATCGATATGTAGACAGGGCGAGAGCGTGTGGCTCTGGAGCGATCAGCGAGATATTTAATGAGGTGCACCACGCTTTACAAAGTCTTACCCCCGAGCAGTTGAATGATCCGTTGTGGGCGAAATCTCACATCCCGTTTGCCGCTGAACTTTATTTGGGGCACCTCCGCTACGGGACGTACGGTGACGGCTCTATTGATTACATCCACCCTCAGATACGCTCTAATAATTGGAAGGCGCGAACCCTAATTATAGCGGGGAATTTTAATCTCACTAACACCGCAGAGCTTTTTGAACTTTTAATCCGATTGGGGCAGCATCCTAAGGACCTTTCGGATATGGTAACGGTAATGGAAAAAATTGGACACTTCCTTGATGTTGCCAACGAACGATTGTTTAGGAAATATAAAGATGCGGGTTGTTCTAACATTGAGATCAGTCGCTTAATCGCTGAAAATCTCGATTTAGGGGCTTTGCTTAGTGAAGCTACGAAGGATTTTGACGGAGGGTACGCGCTTGCCGGTTTGATCGGTCATGGTGATGCCTTTGTATGTCGAGATCCTTGGGGGATCCGACCGGCATTTTATCTCGATAATGAGGAGGTGACAGTGGTCGCTTCCGAACGGCCAGCAATCCAAACCGCTATGGACGTTGGGGTGGATGAAGTCCATGAAATTTTGCCCGGTCAGGCTTTGATTATCAAGCGAAATGGAAGGGTGTCCTTGGAGCAGGTGCGTGAGGCGCAACCTCGATTCTCATGTAGCTTTGAACGGATCTATTTTTCACGGGGTACGGACCAGGACATATATCGCGAGCGGTTACGCTTAGGTACGTTGCTGGCACCCGAAATTATGCGCTTGGTTGGTAGTGATCTTGATAACACGGTTTTCTCTTTTATTCCGAATACCGCTGAGGCTGCGTACTACGGGTTGCTTAGAGGGTTAGAGACGCAGTTGACAGAAAAAAAGATAAATCAGCTAATGGCGTTGACGCAACCGGATGAGGCCTCGATAAGAGAAATCCTCTGCCACGAAATTCGAAGTGAAAAGGTTGCAGTGAAGGATGTAAAGCTACGCACCTTTATTACGCAAGATGCTGTGCGTCAGGATATGGTGCAGCATGTGTACGACGTGACGTACGGAAGCGTGAAAGCGGGGCGAGACACATTGGTAATCATTGATGACTCAATAGTGCGAGGCACAACGTTAAGGGAGAGTATCCTGCGTATGCTCGATAGGTTGAATCCGCGGAGGATTGTTGTGGTGTCTAGTGCGCCTCAAATACGTTATCCGGATTGCTATGGAATTGATATGGCCAAACTGGGCGATTTGATCGCATTCAAGGCTGCCGAGGATTTGCTAAAGACAACGGGACGTAAAGATTTACTGCAGCAGGTGTATGAGAACTGCCTCCGGGAGAATGCGAGATCCGAGGTTCAGGTTGAAAATCGCTTAAAAGATGTGTATGCTCCTTTTACCGATCAAGAGATTTCCGATCGCATCGCCATTTTGCTTACACATCCATCGTTGCGCTGCGAGGTGAAAATCCTTTTCCAAACGGTTGAGGGACTGCATGACGCTTGCCCAAACGATAGGGGGGATTGGTACTTTACAGGCAACTACCCAACTCCTGGCGGAGCGAGGGTTGCCAATCAGGCGTTTATAAACTATATGGAAGGGCGTTCCGGGCGGGCATACTGATTCTAGTTGAATTGTTACCTTTACATTTAGATTCAAAGATAAACACATAATAACGGAAGAATAGACATGTTTAAAGACGAACAGGTTTTCCAGCTAATTCAAGAGGAACGCGAACGGCAGTTGGATGGAATTGAACTAATTGCCTCTGAAAATTTCGTGAGCCCTTATGTGCTACAGGCCATGGGGTCGGAGTTAACAAATAAATATGCCGAAGGCTATCCCGGTGCACGCTACTATGGTGGTTGCCAAGTGGTTGATAAGGTCGAGCAGCTGGCAATTGATAGATTGTGTGAACTTTACGACTGTGAGTTCGCGAATGTCCAGCCGCATTCGGGGGCGCAGGCTAATATGGCGGCTTTCATGTCGGTGATGGAGCCAGGAGATACTTTTTTGGGATTAGAGTTAAGCCAAGGTGGACATCTTTCGCATGGTTCTCCTGTAAATGTGTCCGGGAAATGGTTTAATGCTACGTCCTACCAGGTGAATCGAAATACGGGCTTGGTGGATTACGATGAGATGGAGGCGCAGGCAAAGAAGCATCGTCCTAAGTTAATTATAGGAGGGGCCTCTGCGTATAGTCGTGATTGGGATTACAAGCGTATGCGTGAGATCGCTGATGAGGTAGGTGCGATGCTGATGATCGATATGGCGCACCCTGCGGGGCTTATCGCGGCTGGGCTTTTAGAAAATCCTACGAAGTATGCCCACATTGTGACCTCTACAACGCACAAGACCTTGCGTGGTCCTCGGGGTGGAGTTATTTTGATAGGCAAGGACTTTGATAATCCTTGGGGGCAGAAAACCCCGAAAGGAATCCTGAAGAAGATGTCGCAAATAGTGAATAGCGCTGTGTTCCCCGGGATTCAAGGTGGTCCTTTAGAACATGTAATCGCGGCGAAGGCGGTTGCGTTCTACGAGGCTCTATCCTTTGACTTTAAATTGTATCAGGAGCAGGTAAAAAGAAATGCTGCAGAGCTTGCTGCCCAGTTTATTAACAAAGGGTATGAAGTCGTGTCGGGTGGAACTGACAACCACTGTATGCTCATAGACTTGCGCAAAAATTTCCCTGAGATTACGGGCAAACAGGTGGAGAATCGGTTGGTCTTGGCCGATATCACAATCAATAAGAACATGGTTCCGTACGATTCCCGTTCGCCGTTCCAGACCTCAGGGATTCGTGTAGGATCGGCTGCTATAACCACGCGAGGATTGAAGGAGGAGCACATGGCAGATATCGTTGATAAGATCCATCGTATCATATCGAATATCAATGACGACGAGGTGATTAAGGAGGTGCGTAAGGAGGTAAATGAGATGATGCACGATCGTTTCCTATTTGCCTGGTAGGTAGCGCGATTATCTTAAAACGACAAGGGCAACCGTGCATAACCGCACGGTTGCCCTTGTCGTTTTTTTATGGGAAAATGGTGTAGATTACGTTGCGATCTTATCGTGCTTACCCTGAAGGTATCGCGGCAACGGGGCATCTGCAACGCTGGTGGATCCAATGCAGATTTTACATGCGGATGCTAGATTACAGTCAAGCCGACATATGATGTTTCCTAAAATGCACCTCCGCCGCCTCCACCGCCGAACCTTCCGCCCCCGCCGCTAAAGCTACCGTGTCCACCCCCTCCAATTCTTCCGCCTCGAGAGCCGTTGCCGCTTGTAAGCATCGCGAGAAGAATGGCGCGGGCGATATTACCCACTGGGCCTTTTGTAAAGCTGCAAACAATCAGCAGAAAGAAAAAGCCAGCTAGCAGGATTAGCTTAATCTTGTTTTGTTCGGTTGGGGGTGGTGTTTTTTGCGCATTATCTCTCGCCCATGCTGTGTTTCCCTTTGAGTATTGCGTATCGAGTTCCGCGATGGTCATGGCTACTGCCATGCGGCAGGCTTCGTAGTTGCGTTTTGCTAGAATGTAAGGGCGTACACCATCCATCATAATGCGTCGGCATACTATATCAGGCAGTGCGCTTTCGATTCCGTAACCCGGCGCGATGTAGCCTGCACCGTAAAAGCCATTCGAACGACGGCTAGCCTCAAAATTCGTCGATAGGGATTTCCCCTGCATATATATGCCGTTTAGAAGCGAGGGGATAGCATCCTGGGTATCGTGGGACAAAGCATTTTCTAGCATCTCTGGAAGAGAGAGGAATTGCTTCTCATCTGCCTGGTCGATCGGGCTGGGCAGCGTTATGCTTGGCATATCGCTCGGCATGATGAGAATGACGACACCATTATCTAGATCCTTTTTCCCAATTTTTAATTTATTGCCGAGTCGTGTGGCGTATTCATTGAGATCTAGTCCTTCAAGGTCTCGGGTCGTGATTAGAATAATTTCTACGGACGAGCGTTCGTCGTAAGACGCTAGCTGGGTTTCTAGAGATGCAACTTCGTTTGGTGAAAGAATCGCCGCGTTGTCCACAACTCTTCCATATGTGGGTAGGCAAAAACCACGGAGCGGTAAGAAGATAGAGAGGAATATTACGAACGGAAGGATAAAGCGCTTCCCATTGTATCTGAGATGCATATTCATGTACGCGTGGTCGTCTATTAAATATTCCGCAAGTTAAAGAAAAGCGCTTATTTCCGTGCGGAGAGGCAGCCTCGGAGCAACCTATGAATTAGTATAGTAGTCCTTTAAGAAGTTACGGGGGGTGTATAAGTATTTGTTTTTGAGTTCTGTGTCGTCCCTGCGGTACGTTGCGTGGTCAACCGTTGAATGTAGCGCTGCATCCTAGAGATTGGGTTTTGCTAACGGATATTGCTAGAATCTAGGATGGGGAATGCGTGGAGGGCTTTCTGGGTGTATGTCCGCTCCTTTGGGGCAAGGGATGCCAACAATGCTTTTTTTTATACCTTGCGCGGCGTATGACGAACGATTTAGCGATGGAAAACGTGGAAAACAAGGGTGTAACGTTGGGCGTGCAGCGGTTTGTGGTGAATGATTTCGGGGAGTGCACCTACCTATTGTATGGGGAAGGCGGGGAAGGGATTCTCATTGATGCGGGGTTCCTTTATGATGAGGAATGGGAGCAATTTATAGATTTTGTCGAGAAGCGTAGGGTTACAATCTCTTTGCTACTCAATACGCATGGGCATATCGATCACGTTTGCGGGGTTGGCAGGGTTCTGGAACGGTGGAAAGTGCCATTCGCGATGCATTCCGCTGATGTCCCGCTCTTACTTCAAGGCCCTCAATTCGGAGGTGCTTACGCAAGGTCTGTAAAGGGAGATTTACGCCCCAGCATGCTGCTTGAAAACGACCCGAAATTTACTTTCGCGGGACATCCCATGGAGATCATTCGCACTCCCGGCCATACGCAGGGTGGGTGTTGCTTCTATTTACCGGAGGAAAACGTGCTTTTTAGTGGGGATACCCTTTTTGAAGGGTCGATAGGGCGCACCGATCTACCTGGAGGAGATTTTACCCAGTTAATGGCATCGATTCGTGATAAACTTTTCGCGCTCCCGGGGGACTGCTCGGTCCTCCCCGGCCACGGTGAACAGACCACGATAGCGAAAGAGCAGCGTGAAAATCCCTTTTTCTCGTAGTGCGTACCGCCATTCGACGATGGTGGGATAGGGCGTTCCTCTGCTATTTCCGCCCGAAATCAGCGGGAATCTCGCCCCATATTCTGGTTTCCCATTTAAGAATGGGGTTCTTCCAGTAGTGTGTGCGTAGCCAATCCTCCGCGCGTTCGATGATGGCGCGAAGGGACGCATTATTGGGGGTCAGGGGCATTCGGGTGTTTGCTCGTTTCTTCCTTACCCAGGTCATGGCGGTGAGGCTATCGCTATAGATGGGTGTATGCATCAACCCTGTGTCCCCATCTTTATTGAGTAGTGCCAGCGCATGTACAATCGCAAGAAATTCACCCACGTTGTTGGTGGTGTCGAAGAAAGGGCCCTTCGCAAAGATTACAGAACCGTCCACCGTATTTACTCCTCTATACTCCATGGTGCCGGTCTTCATGTTGCAGGCGGCATCAACGCAAATGGAAGGGAGAAGGGGTGGCGTATCGCTATTTCTCCAGCTCGTTTTTGGCTTAAGGTCTAGGTTGACTTGAAAGGGTTGGCTAAATGCCACTTGAGCCTCTGCAAGCGACGCGTATGCGCGGTATTTAGCGTTGGGGAACCCTTCTATCTGCATCTTGGCTTTGAGCCACTCTCTGTATATACCCGGGATGCGTCCTTGCCATACGACATAAAATTTTCCCGCATTTCGTTTTGCCATGGCGCCGACTATTGCTTGAGTTGAAAAATATAGGTGATGCTGCCTGTTTGGAATTCTGGGGCATCGTTTTTCACATCGAATCGAGTTGACAGCGCGGCTTTCTTAGCGGCTTCTAGTAGGGATTGATCGAACGTTGTGCTCCCCGGCTCTCCTGGTTCCGCTTTGACGACCGCCCCATTCCGATTAACTAGTACTTTTACAACCACCCGTCCGCCCCGCTGTTTGGGGTAGTCCGGTTGTGGTAGTTGGAGGGCGGAGCGGCCGTTGAGGTTGTAGCTTATTCCGTGACCTTGCGCTCCATCGCCGCGGGCTGTTCCCTCTTTCCCATCGCCACCGTGTCCTCCGCGGGCTGCTCCTGGGAAGAGGGGCGTATTGGTACCCGCTCGGTTTTCTGTATCCGATTCTGCTTCCTTGTCTGATTCCTGCGCGGGGCGTCCGGGGAAAAGGGCCGATTGGTCAACCTGCTGATGATTCTCAGGTTCCTTTGCCGCAGGTTTCTCACGTGTGGCAGGGGCGACTGCCGTTGGGTTCTTTACTGCTTTCGGTTTGAGCGTTGGGGCATCTTCAAAATCTTGAGTTAACGTACTCTCTTCCGGTTGAGGAGCGGGATTGTCGGGGATGGAAGGGGAGCTGGGGGTGGGGCGTTGCATCGCGGGGCGTGGACGGGTGTTCACGGCATCTTCTCTCCCGAAGGAAATTGCGATTCCTTGTTCGCCGGGCAATGGGAGCTGCGGGGCGAATCCGGTTAGGAATAGGAGAAGGAGCAGAAGTGCTTGCGCGGCCAGAGTGGCGAGTAAAGCTTTCCGCCGCGATGATAAATCGTCATTTCCCCATAGGAAGCTTCCCTGTGTCATACGTTGTAATGTTCTTTTGAGTGCGCGCTCATTCTCACAGCGTAATGCGGAAGGAGATGGATTTACTTATCGAGCGGTGCCGTGGCTAAAATGAGCTTGTAGTGGTTGTCCTTAGCAATGTTCATAACCTTCACCACGGCTTCAATTGGTACGGTGCGATCGGCGTGGAGCGAAATGGTCGGCTCCGATTCATTTGCCAGCTTTTGCTGTAGATAGGCTTCCATGCTCTCGATGCCAACGGGCGTTGTTTCCACGTAGTATTGTTGATTTGCCGTGATGCTGATGGTTGTTACCGTTTTTGCTGAGGTTTGGCTGTTGCTGCGAGGAAGAAGCAGTTTGAGCGCGTTGGGAGCTACCATGGTGGAGGTAATCATAAAGAATATGAGGAGCAGGAACACGAGGTCGGACATCGAAGACATTGCTACCCCGGATTCGATTTTTGCGTGACGTCGTAGTTTCATGGGGAACCGTTTATTTACTCCACGGGTTCATTGAGTAGGTCTACGAACTCTAGCGACGACGCCTCGAGCTGGAATACAACCCGGTCGACTCGCGCTACGAGGAAGTTGTAACCGAAATAGGCCATGATGCCAACGATCAGTCCCGCAACCGTTGTTACCATGGCGGTGTAAATCCCATTCGAAAGGAGGGCGATGTCGAGATTATTTCCTGCCATCGACATGTCGTAAAATGCCTGAATCATGCCCACGACTGTGCCCAAAAAACCAATCATTGGCGCGCCCCCCGAAATGGTGGCTAGCATTGGGAGGCCCCGCTCTAGTTTTGCTACTTCTAGATTCCCAACATTCTCAATGGCCGTGTTGAGATCGGCGATTGGCCGCCCAATGCGGTCGATGCCTTTCCCCACCATCCGCGCCACCGGGATGTCTGTTTTCTGGCAGAGCTCCCGCGCGGCATCAAGCTTATCGTCGATGACGAGTTCTCGAATCCTATTCATGAAGTTCCCATCGACCCTTGATGCTTTGCGTATGGAAAGGTAACGCTCAAAAAAGATGTAGAGCCCAATCACCCATAGCAGCACTAGGGGTATCATGAGCCACCCTCCTTTGACCGCAAGATCCCAAAGCGAAAGCTGCATATTATCAATGGTTTGGGACGCTGCCTCTTCTTGAATTTGCAGCATCGTAAGCAATTCCATCATTGTTGAATCTGGTTTGATTTTTTTTGTCTCGTGCGGATGCGGCGCTTAGGGCGCTCCCACATCTCAGTGCAAAGCTACTTATTTCTACAGATTTTTGGGTTGCGTGCGCTCGGCGCGAAAGGATTGCGGGGGCAAAGGCAGGAGTGCGTCCTCAAGAAATCTGTTATCTTCGCGTCGTAGGGAGGAATAAAGCGCAACTTGCTATGTCTACGTTTAAAAGGTTTGTATTATGGTTGTGGTCAGTCCCTTACGTGCGCCATCCCCTGTTGGCACTTGTGGGCGTTTTCGGCCTTTTCGCGGTGGTGTTTCTCTTTCTAAACGTCTTCACGGAGCATGGTGCTGAATATGAAATCCCAGATTTTCGTGGAGTATCGGTTGAGAAGTCTGTTTTGCTGGCAAAGCCGTTAGATCTGAGGTTAACAATCTCTGATTCCACCTATAACCCATTGTTAAAGCCGCACGCAGTCCTTGAGCAGTACCCGCGAGCGGGAAGTAAAGTTAAACATCGCCGGCGCGTTTTCCTGACAATCAACAGCGTGCGGCCGGAGGTCGTAGCGTTTCCTCGGGGGGCGTGGGAGCCCTATCGTACCGCTTTCGCGGCGGTGCAGGAGAGCAAATTGCAGGTAGGAAGTATTCGTTTCGTGCCTGCCACCACAGGGCTAAGGGCGTATGCTGAGTATGGCGATTCGGTCGAATCTATCGGGCAGGACTCTGACTTTATCGGGCATATGGAGGTCCAGCGATGGAGTTATCAGGGGCGTGAGCTTCGCCCTGGCGATTCGCTCTATGCCGGCAGTCTGGTGGATGTGGTTTTGGGGCTAGATCCCACGCAGGAGAATATCGCTGAGGTCCCGAATGTTAAGGGGATGTCCCTTGGTGCGGCGCGAGCGCTACTGTGCCGGACCCTACTTAATGTCGGACGAATTTCATACGACGCGGCTTCTGTGCGCACTCTCGGGGATAGTATTGGCGCCGTGGTTGTCCGTCAGGGGTATCCTGAAAGTTACGACCCGGTAGAGGGTTTAAAGCGGAGTAAAGTACCCTATGGCACGGCTGTGGATTTGTATCTAATGGCAGCGCAGGCGGAGGAGGGGCAGTGAGCGGGCGAAGAGGAAAAGTATTGGGTGCCAGCGTTTTTATGGTGCTGTACCTGTTGTTGGGGTTGCCGCGAAGCGTGGTGTATGGGCAGGTGGTGGATACGGTGGATCTCCCTTTCTTTGACGACTTCAGCGGCCATCTTCGTACGCCTTATGCCGGCTATTGGGTGCACAAAGAGGATGTGGATTGCGGGGAGCAGGTGGCTATTGCTCCTCCCACGACCGGTGTCGCAATCTTTGATGCGCTCTGCGGTGATGGGTCTTTCCATTTGCAGCATGGTGCTGTAGGAAATGCGTGCGACACACTGGTATCCCGCCCTTTGCGGTTGATCGGTAGTGATTCGGTGTATCTCTCATTCCAGTTTCAGCCCCAGGGAAGGGGAGGGCAGCCTCAGCCCGCTGATGTTCTGGTTGTGGACTTCTTCGATCCTGTTAGTAGGAAGTGGAGCGAAGTCTGGCGGGCGAGTTTCGATGCCAATGCGCAGCAGGTATCGCAGCATTACTCATATAGCGACGGGAAGGTGCGCATCGTGTCGCGGAAGGCCCCGGACCTTTCGCAACGGTTTGTAAAGGCGCATATCCCCGTGGTACTACCGTACCGCGTCCGAGGATTCCAATTCCGATTCCATAATTTCGTGCAGGTGTCAAAAGATACGCAGCTGCCCGGCCGTCAGGCGAATACGGGCCATTGGTCTGTGGATATGGTGTATGTGAATGCCGGCAGAAATGCGGGGGATACCGTTTACGTGGACGACGTGGCATGCGTGGGGAATCTGGATGGGCTCAGACTCCCGTACCAGCAGATCCCCTACGCGCTTGCGACCCCCTGGTTAGTGCAATTGGAAAGTAATCCCAGCAAGTATCTCCGCACGCAGTTTGTCAATTTATCGAGCGATGTGCGCGTGGTGGGGAGAGAGTTTAGGATAAAGGACGCTAGCGGCACGCTGCCGGTGGTAGGATCGTCCAGGCCTTACTTCGTGCAGGTTAACCCAGGGGCTACCGAAGAGTTCCAGCGCACCTACTCTTACCAGTGGGGAGCGCTCGCGGGGCGAGCGGTGGATGTGACGATAGAAGCGAATTTGAAGATGGATATGGCCGCGAATTTAGCACCTTTCCTATGGAATGATACTGTGCGCCAGCGTGTTCGATTCGCTGATGTCTACGCGTACGATACGGGGGTACCCGACAATGGGTATGGTGTCGATGGGCTCTCCACCGCAAAAGCGTGCGTGGCCATGCGTTTCGAACCCATTGCTGCTGGGACAATCGATAGGGTACAGGTCTACTTCAATCCGATAGTAGATCTTACATCTAGGACTCGGTTTGAAATCGTTTTTTTTAACGAGCGCAATGGGCAGCCCGGTGACGAGCTGTATGCGCAGATGTGCGATCCGCCTAAGGCTTTTGAGAAGGACAAGCCTTTTGTGGAGTACGTTTTAAGTTCGTCTGTAGGATTTGACGAGCCCACTTACGTCGGGTTACGTCAGACAAAGGCGGATATGATGCAGGTAGGCATCGACCTCCATACCCCTACCCCATCGCGAATCGTTTACAATGCTGTTGGAACGTGGGAGGAGTCCCGTTATAAGGGGGCGCTGATGATTCGTTTGGCGTGTTCGCAAGGGGGAAGCACCCCCCGTGTGACGGGGTGTGACGTAGAAAGCCGCATTGCCCTGCGCGTGTTCCCCAATCCAGCCCGCGCCCGCGTGTCTGTGCAAGGGGCGCCGGATGGATGTGTGGTGGAGCTATACAGCATGTTGGGCGAGCAGATGCGCTCGGTGCGTGCGGATGGAGGGATTGTGGAGATGGAGGTGGACGGATTCCCGCGGGGGGTGTATGTAGTGGTTGTTAGGGGCGAGCGGAATGGGATTCTGGCAAGTGAACGGCTCGTGTTGCTATGACGGAAAGGGAAGAGGATGGGATTGATGGGCTCGATGGGGATGAACTCTTTACTCGAGGGGAAGAGGCGCGTTATCTATTTCGGGAAATTACCGTCGATGAGGGGCAGCGTGCGTTGCGGGTCGATAAATTGCTCGCTTCTAAGCTGGAGGGGGCTAGTAGGAGTTTCATACAGAAGGCTCTCGAGGACGGATTGGTGACCGTGTCGGGAAAAACGCTGAAGCCTTCGTATCGGGTGAAGCCGGGAGAGGTCATCTCCATTTTCCAAACGTACGCGCCGCAGTGCGTGAAGCTCTTGCCGGAGGCGATCCCGTTGGATGTGGTTTATGAGGATGAGTGCATGATGGTGGTGAACAAGCCTGCCGGGATGGTGGTGCACCCAGGGCATGGGCACTTCAGCGGAACGCTTGTGAATGCGTTGCTCTACTATTTTCGGGATTTACCTCTGTTTCAGCAGGAGGGAATGCGCCCCGGGCTGGCGCATCGCATCGATAAGGACACCTCGGGCCTCTTGGTGGTAGGTAAAACCGCGGAGGTGATGGCGCGTCTGGGTTGTATGTTCCAGCAGCATGTGGCGTATCGATGGTATGAAGCCTTGGTGTGGGGGCGTTTCGATGCGGATGAGGGAACAATAGTGGGGAATGTGGGGCGCGATCCCGCGAATAGGCAGCGCATGAAGGTCTTCCCGGACGGAAGCGCGGGAAAAGAGGCCGTGACGCATTGGCATCTGGAGCAGGACTTTACTTTTGTATCGCTCGTAAGCTGCGTTCTCGAAACGGGTCGTATGCACCAAATACGGGCGCATATGGCGCACGTCGGGCATCCTATTTTTGGCGATGAAAGGTACGGGGGACATCAAGTGCTGCGAGGGGTTCAGACCGGCGAGTACATGCAGTTCGTAGGGGAATGCCTATCGCTTTGCCCGCACCAGGCGCTCCATGCCGGGCGTTTAGAGATGCCGCACCCCCTAACCGGCGAACCCATGCGATTCCTCGCGCCTAGACCCTCCAATTTTAACGAGCTGTTGCAGCGTTGGGCACTGCATTCGGAGAACCATCCAAGAACGTAATACGAACTGCGGCTGGTACTGTCCCAGCGTCCATTCGTTCGTTCTTCTTATGGTGTCGGGGTGACTAGATTCGAACTAGCGACCCCACGCCCCCCAGACGTGTGCTCTAACCGGACTGAGCTACACCCCGTCGACACCACTCTCACAGACGCTGCAAAGGTAGTGTTTTTTTTAATTGTTGATTGGCGGAGGCCACTTTCTTTTTTCTTTCGAATCGCGGGTAGGCGTGCTACTGCCAACTAGTAGAATCATTTATCCTATTGGTGCCGAGAGGATTGTAGGTACTATTAGGAGGCGCCTACGCTACGTGGGGTGGGCGCGCTATAAATTTTCGTGCGTTCCTTTGACGTGGCGGATGGGGTGATGTCTTGTCGTACTCCGGGTGCTGCGCGGACGGTGGAGCGTTTCTATCTGGGGCGGGGCGTGCGTTGGCGGGGTTGCAATGCTGTACGTTCCGCAGCGCGCTGGCCATTACGGATGCCCCGTTGAAATTTCGCCGCCGTGCCGGGATGTTGAGCGTGCCTTTTTAGCTGTGAAGGGCATGCGGTTCTTCTGGGTGATGGGTGCGTCGTACCGTGCGCAGATTTGTGGCGCGTCCTATTTTGGGGCTTCGTTGACATGTGTTGGCAGGGGACTGATATGGATGTTTTGAAGGGAAGGTCCCAGAAACGTTTGCCCCCGCGCGCCCTAAAATTCCTCCGTGACGACTATATGGCGATAAAATATGAAGCGTGATGCCTATCCGCAGCCGGGACGTTTTTGTGCTCACGTGGAAACCATAAATAGCTAGTTGTTAGTTATATACTAGGGGGGTGGGGTTGTGGGCCTTGCTAGGGCGGGTTCTTATTTTTTTAGATGAGAATTCTGTGTGTTTAAGCGAATTAGCAATTTAATAGTACATTCGCGTTACAGTTTAGTTCACATAATGTCTAACCAATAGCAAGTAATAGGGAGAAGTAAAGCAATGGAGATGGAGAACGAGAAGCGTCCTGGCGGCGCGGTGGTCGAGTGCGGGTATCCGGATATGGATTGGAACGACTTGTCGTCCGATTCGCACTACGATGCGCAGAAGCGCAAGTCGATGGAGGAGCGCTACGATGAAACGATGGCGAAAGTGGTCGACGATGAGGTCGTGACGGGCAAGGTGGTATCGATATCGAAGCGCGATGTGGTGGTGAACGTGGGGTATAAGTCGGAGGGTGTAGTCCCTGTGAGTGAGTTCCGGTACAATCCTAATTTGGCTGTGGGCGATGAGGTGGAGGTATACGTGGATAGCCAGGAGGATCGGCATGGGCAGCTGCTGCTGTCGCATAAAAAGGCGCGTATTCTGAAAGCTTGGGATCGCGTCACCCTGGCTTACGAGAAGCAGGAGGTGATAAAGGGCTATATCAAGTGTCGGACGAAGGGCGGTATGATTGTCGATGTCTTTGGCATTGAGGCATTCCTCCCCGGTTCGCAGATCGACGTCCGCCCCATACGGGATTACGATGTCTTTGTTGATAAAACCATGGAGTTCCGGGTCGTGAAGATCAATCAGGAATATCGAAACGTGGTGGTATCGCACAAGGCGTTGATTGAGGAGGCGCTGGAGGCTCAGCGGAAGGAAATCATCTCGAAGCTGGAGAAGGGGCAGGTCTTAGAGGGTATAGTAAAGAACATTACGCAGTTTGGGGTGTTCGTTGATCTCGGCGGGGTCGATGGCTTGGTGCATATTACGGACCTGTCTTGGAGCCGTGTCGGGCATCCGAGTGAGGTGGTGTCGCTCGATGAGAAGATTAATGTGGTTATCCTTGACTTCGATGAGAATAAAACGCGCATCGCTCTGGGCATAAAGCAATTGCATCCGCATCCGTGGGATTCTCTTGGCGATAAGATCAAGGAGGGTGACGTCGTGAAGGGGAAGGTGAAGGATGTGACGGACTATGGGGCATTCATTGAGCTGTATCCCGGGGTGGAAGGGTTGGTGCACGTCTCGGAGATGTCCTGGAGTGCCCATCTGCGTAGCGCGCAGGAGTTCTTAAAGGTAGGGGACGAGGTTGAGGCCAAGGTGCTTCAGATCGATCGCGAGGCGCATAAGCTCTCGTTGGGTATTAAGCAGCTCTATCCGGATCCTTGGGAAACCATTGACACGAAATATCCGGTAGGATCGAAGCATGTGGCGAAGGTGCGTAATTTCACGGCGTACGGAATTTTCGTGGAACTCGAACCCGGCATCGATGGGCTTGTGCATATTTCTGATTTGAGCTGGACGAAGAAGTACAAACATCCGGCTGAGTTCACGAAGATCGGCGAGGATTTGGATGTCGTTGTGCTTGATATTGATAAGGAGGCGCATCGCTTGAGCCTAGGGCATAAGCAGATAGAAGAGAATCCGTGGGATGTGTTTGAATCGATCTTCTTGCCGGATTCCGTCCACGAGGGCACGGTGCTTGAAGTGTTCGATAAGGGGGCCGTCATCGCGCTGCCTTACGGCGTTGAGGCGTTTGCCACGCCTAAGAACCTTGTGAAGGAGGACGGGACTACGGCGAAGGTTGACGAGAAACTGCCATTTAAGGTTACGGAGTTCAACAAAGCGGCTCAAAAAATTACGGTGTCGCACACGCGTGTGTTTGAGGATCAAAAGCATAGCGAGGAGAAGCCCCAGCGTGCTGGCGATAAAAAGCAGGCGGGGGATCCCACGAAGAGCGCTGTGCGGCAGCTTAATGCTTCGCAGGAACGGACCACGTTGGGCGACATTACCGAGCTTGCGGAGTTAAAGAGTAAGATGGAGCAGGATGCCAATCGAGGCGAAACGGAGCTTGAAAAGTAGTTGAAACATCTGTAGCTCGCGCTCTTGGTAGAGGTGGGCGGTAATGTTTGTTCTTTCATGCGTTGCAAAATGTTTGCAATGCAAAAGGGGTAAAGGGTGGGGCGCTGCAATGGGAGCGGCTCACCCTTTATTTGAAAACAAATTAGTATTCGTTCTGGGTCGGCATGTTTTTTGTGGTATCATCTATTAGAAATGTGAAACGGAGGTGCAGTGGGCATGAGCAGTGAAATGAAGAAACAGGATTTTGAGGTGTCTGACTGTGGTTCCTTCTCCAAAATAAGGATCTTGTCGCCGAGATTAGATGCTCTGGTGGCACCGCGGTTGAAGAGCGAGTTGGTGGTTTTGTCGGGGAGCGGCGTTTCGCGAATCGTTTTAGATTTGAACGGCATTGTTTACTGCGATTCGGCGGGGCTGAGCGCCATCTTGGTAGCGCATAGGTTGTGCCGAACGGTGAATGGGACCTTTGTACTAACCGGTTTGTCAAAGGAGGTGGAGAGATTGGTGACGATATCGCAGCTGGATTCTGTTTTGAATATCGCATACAGTGAGGAGCAACTAGAAAAAAAGATGCGTGAATGCGCATAGGTGTGCGTTGGAAAAACGTTAAACAATCAAAAGAATATGAAGATATCAGAAATAGTGGCCTCGCAGCGTCGTAGGCTAGGATTGAAACAATACGAGTTGGCAGAACAGACGGGTATCGCTCCATCGCAGATTTCGATATTTGAGCGCGGGAGCGCAGGGATGGTGTCAACAAATCTGGAAAAGATTCTTGATGCGCTTGATTTAAGTATCGTGAATGATCGCCAGAGCGTGCAACGGAAGTTGGCGAGAAAGTGCGCGCGCGTGATGCGTGAAAGGAAAATAGAGGATCTCAGGTTCATTTCGCGTGAAGAGCTGGCAGCTTGCGTAGGCAACGATGAGTTGCTGCTTCTGCCTGTCGTCTCTGATGAGCTGTACAGGAGGTATTGCCGAAGCCAGCTCGTCGATGAAACGAATACCTGGAACTATTTTGTAAGCCTAGTGCAGGATTACTATCTCGATGAATTGGACGGGGTGGCTCCTGCTTTGGCGGAGGACTAAAAGTCGAAATGCAGATGTGGATGGGGTAAAGGGTGGACGAAATGGTCCACCCTTTTTTGTTGCTCCCCGCGCGGTGCAGTGCCGTTGCGAAATGTTGCCGAGGATGGGCGCAAGCGTGCGTAATCCGTGGTCAGTACTTTTGGTTGGCTGAGGGTTTGGGCTAGCGCTGAAAGTATGGCGTAAAAATGTCCTCTCTTTGTCTTTTTAAGTAAAAATGGCATGAAAACGCGGAACGGACTCTACCGTGAGGCGCAGGGTTAGAATCGGATCAGGGTCTCTTCTCCCGAATGCTCCGCATCGAGCGGTAGTCTGTTATTCAGTGCGTCCCGTGTCGCCGCATGGGTTCATTGGGGTGAAATGGGCGTTCTGGGGTACTACTCGCGCGTTGATTCATTTCAATCGGTGCCGCGGACTCGGCTTAAGAAATGATGCTATTTCAGATTTTTTATAGCCGCTGGCTTGCCTGTGTTGAGTCGTACCTGACCACCCTAAAGGGCCGTTCACGCGCCGTAGGAGTGTAACCGAATTGGGTAGAGGAATAGTTCTTGGCAGAAACAAGCGGCTTTGTTTTCCCATTGGCGATTGTCTGGGGCCTATCTGTGGGAAGCGTCTAAATGCACCCCTTCGCCTCTAGGCATTTTCTGAAATCTGCAATGTAACTCCATTCTTGGCGCTGCGGCATCCCAGGGTTCATTGCGTGTACGTACTTGGGAGGGAAGCAAAAGGGGGGGAGATCCGTTCGTAGCGTTTCCTGTCTAACTGGGTTCGTTTTTTCTTTGCCGTGGCTGGGTAAGCAGTTGGTATTTCCCATCTGCTCCCCAGTGCATCCCCCCTCTTCTTCTGCTTTACCTCTTAAGTGGCAGTCCTTCGGGCTGCTCGTAGGGCGTACTCGTCTTTTTTCTTGACCTTTTGCGCTGTCGCACGCTGGGGTATGCTGCGGGCGTCGGGGGCGAAATAACCGTTGCGTCGCGTTTGCCCGTAGCTCTTCGTGTGGAAGCTTTCCTAGCGCATTTATCCCGTGTGCGGTTCGCATCAAAGTCGTACCAAAGTCGCATCAAAGTTGGTTTTCTCTGGAGAAAACCAACTTTGGTGCGAAGGGGATGGAAGATTGGTGGTGCTTGGATAGCTCGCGAAATGCGGACCAACGGTTGGACGGAGGGGCGCATCGCGGGAGGCAGAGTTAGGGCGTGGAGCCGCTGCAACCTGAAATTTTCTCCCCTTTTTCTCGTCCCGCGGATGGGTGCGCGTGGGGAAAGGGTGGCGGAGGGTTGTAAAGTCGATTTTTTACGTTTTTGCGATGGCTGGTGGGATGGTACGTTGATAGGATTACCCCGCTTGGATGGATTGCGGTGTGAAGGTATTGGCATGTTGCGGCGCAACAGGCAGAGGGTGCGTCGTGCCGTGCTTCGCGGTGCGGGTGGACGCATTTTGGGGCGCTGCGCGTCGCAATGGCCTGATTGCTTCGCGAAGTGCAGGCTAATGGGTTGGGCGACCGCGGCACGCCGGTTTTGTCGGGAGGCGTGGCTGTCGGGAGGGTTGGCTGAGAGGCGTTGAATCCGAAAATTGTTAACTTTGCGCTGCGTCTCGCCGGGATTCGTGGCGGATGGTGGCGGGGTGGGGTTCTACAAAAGGAGTATGCGGTATGCTAACATTGATGCGGCTTAGGAATGCCAAGGAGGAGGTGATCGAGGGGTTGGCAAAGAAAAGGATGGATGCGCGGCGGTTGGTTGAAGAGGTGCTGGCGATGGATTTGCACCGAAGGGAGTTGCAGAGCGAGAGTGATGCGCAGCAGGCGTTGATCAATCAGAAGTCGCGGGAGGTTGGGCAGCGCATGAAGCAGGGCGAGCACGAGCTGGCGGAGGCGCTAAAAGGGGAGGTGGCGGTGATAAAGGAGCGGCTCAAGCTGAAGCAGACGGAGCTGGAGGCGTTGCGGAAAAAGATAAACGGGGTGCTGGTGCAGCTGCCGAATGTGCCGCATAGCTCTGTCCCGGAGGGCGCGACGTCGAAAGAGAATACGGTGGTACGCCGCGGGGGGGAGGTCCTCGCCTTGCAAAAAGGGGCATTGCCGCACTGGGAGCTGGCCGCGCGGCTCGGGATAATAGATTTTGAGCTGGGGGTGAAGCTCACCGGGAGCGGGTTCCCTGTGTACAGGGGGGCGGGCGCACGTTTGGAGCGGGGATTGATAAACTATTTTATAGATTATAATACCGCCGCGGGGTATGAGGAGATGATGCCGCCGATAATGGTCAACGAGGAGAGTGCCTACTCGACTGGGCAGCTACCCGACAAGGAGAATCAGATGTACGCGGTGCCCCTCGATGGTTTTTACTTGGTGCCCACCGCGGAGGTGCCCCTGACCAATGTGCTTCGAGACGTGATTCTCGAGGAGCGGCAATTACCGTTGAAAATGACGGCGTACACCCCATGCTTCCGTCGTGAGGCGGGGTCGTATGGCAAAGATGTCCGTGGGCTGAACCGATTGCATCAGTTTGATAAGGTGGAGATTGTGTGCGTAGAGCATCCCGAGCGGTCGTATGCACGTCTGGATGAGATGGTGCGCCACGTGGAGCAGCTGTTGCAACGTTTGGAGCTGCCTTACCGCGTGCTGCATCTATGCGGGGGGGATATGAGCTTTACCTCGGCCTCTACCTTTGATTTGGAAGTATTTTCGGCCGCGCAGGAACGGTGGCTGGAGGTTAGCTCCGTGAGCAACTTTGAGGATTTTCAATCGAATCGCCTGCAGCTTCGGTTCAGGGCTGAGGATGGGAAACGCATCCAGCTTGCCCATACGCTTAACGGCAGCTCGCTGGCGTTGCCACGAATCGTGGCCGCGCTTTTGGAGAATAATCAGACGCCGGAGGGGGTGCGGATCCCCGCCGTTCTACGCGAGTGGATGGGTACGGACATGCTTCGCTGGCGGGAGTAACTAGGGGAGTCGTGGCGTATAGGCATTCAGAAGATGATGCGGTATTGGCTCTTCAACGCGATGGGCTGGAGGGGAGCGGGGTGTCCCGAAGTGGCGCTGAGGGTGAGAGGGTGCTTGGAATAGATCCAGGAACGCGCGTGTTGGGGTATGGGGTGGTGGAAGGGAATGGGTGCGGTGAGCCACGCCTAGTGGCTGTAGGGTCGTTTCGTGTTGAACGTGCCGGCGAGGGGTACGCGAGCCTGCTCGCGATACGCAGGTGCGTGTGCGCCTTGGTGGAGTGGTACGCGCCGGGGGTGGTGGCGATAGAAGCCCCCTTCCTGGGGAAGAACGCGCAGAGTATGCTGAAGTTGGGGCGTGCGCAGGGGGTTGCTATCGCCGCGCTGGTCGAGTTGGGGTTGGATGTACAGGAGTATGCGCCCCGGAAGGTGAAGATGTCGCTCACGGGGTGTGGCGATGCGTCGAAGGAGCAGGTGAAGGGCATGCTGTCGAGCATGTACCCGGCGGAGGGGATTATGGAGCTAAAGGATTTCGATTCGACGGATGCTTTGGCCGTGGCGGTGTGCCACTACCATAGCGGTAGGGCCGTGGGGCGCACGGGCAGGGGGTCATGGGGGGAGTTCGTTGCGAAACATCCCGATCGGGTGCGAGGATAGCGGCAGTAAGATGAGGAGAAAATTATGGAGGTACAGGCAGGGAGCAAAGGCATGAATGGCGGAGGTGCGCCGGGAGACACATTGCTGAATTACGAGCTCTACGGTAACCTGCGTGAGGCGGACGGGGGCGAAAGGTACCGATGCGTTTGCGCGCAGTGCTACGGTCGCTTGTCGTCGGCGCTGGCGGATTGGGGAACGCGCGAGGGGGTGGAACGCGTGATGCTTGGGTTGAGCGGGGGGTTGGATTCGGCGCTGGTGGCCGAGGTGGCGACCCGCGTTTTTGGCGCGGAAAAGGTGCTGACGGTGTTTATGCCCTCCGAATTTACGTCGACGATGTCGCATGAGGATGCGCGGGAGCTGGCGATGAATTTAGGGGTTGAAATGTTGACGATGCCGATAGATGGGTTGCGGCGGGAGGCGGCGAGGGTTGTGGAAGAGGCGAATGTCGGCGGGCGCGATGGGCTATGGGAGGAGAATGTGCAGGCGCGGCTTCGTGCTGTGCTCGCGATGGCGGTGTCGAATCGGCGTGGGCATGTGCTTCTGAACACATCGAATCGGAGCGAGATCCTCGTGGGGTATTCAACCCTGTATGGGGATACGTGCGGGGCGGTGAGCGTGCTGGGGGATTTGTACAAGACGGAGGTAATCGCGCTAGCGCGGTGGGTTAACAATTGCGCGGGGCGAGCGTTGATCCCGGAGAGGATTATACGGCGCCCCCCCTCGGCGGAGCTTCGTGCCGATCAGAAGGACGAGGATTCGTTGCCTAAGTATAGCGTGCTGGATCCCATTCTGGCGATGATGATGGGCGAAGGGCGGTTTGAAGATCGCTTGATGGTAGGGTTTGGCGCGGTGGAGCTAGCGAGGCTAACGGAAGAGGTGATGGAGAGGGTGCACCGAAATGCTTTTAAGCGGAAGCAGCTTGCGCCGACTCTGCCGGTGTATGGGCGGCGAATGCCTGATGGAGCTAGCCAACAGCGAAATGGGTGAAAATCGAAAAGGGGTAGTCAGCGTTTTCGTGCAGCGGGTTGTTAGGCCGCTGTTGCTAGTTGTACTGATTCTCGGGGGGAGTGTACGCGCGTACGGAGCGGACGAGGTGGACACCGCGTTGCTCCGTAGGTGTTTAGTCACGCTGCAGCCCGTGTACGATGGGATGCGGGAGCAGTATTTGGTATCGCTGCGCGCAGCGCTCAGCCGCCACGGCTATCGAACGGCAGTAGACCTGCTGGAGGATTATATGGGGGGCGGTTTTTTGAGCGGGGTGGTGGTGGAGTATGAGGGCAATAAGTACGTTCTAACGAGTCGGCATGGGCTTTCGTTGGCAAAAGGGGCAATCGTGGAGCTGGAGGATGGGGAGGAGCGAATCGGTCGGTGTGAGATTGCGTACGCGGATGGCCCGGCGGACCTGGCGGTGGTGCTACTCCCGGAGGGTTACAATGGTCCTGGCATGCAGTTGGACACTTCGTTTATTGGGGCGGATACGGACCTGGCGGCGGCGGGGTACCAGGGTTTCGGTGAGCAGCCGTACTGGGTACTGGAGACGGAGCATCGGCCCATTCGCGCTGCGCTTAAAGGTGCGGGGGCGGCGCGAGGCGGTGGGTACATTGAGTACGATGCTGCGTTTGGCCCGGGCATGACCGGGGGTGCGCTGCTGGCAATGCGCCAGGAAGGGGCGGAGCGGCGGTTTTCCCTAGTGGGGATAAACATATGGAAAGCGACGCTATCCGGGAATCGCGCTTTGGCCGTGCCCGCGCGCGTGGCGTTGGAAATATTGGGGCGCGTGGCAGGGCGGCCCGGGCAGGAGTCTTTTGATGGCCGGCGGTTCACGCAGACGATTAATGCTGGTGCGGACGGCTTGGAGAACCTCTTGAGCGATACGTACGTGATGGGTGTGCCTGTGGAGCAGGTGTTTGAGGAGTATGATAATATGGATCGGCAGCTGCGGCGCGGGGTTTCGCGTCTGTTCCGGGCGGGGGAATCAGTGGCGGGTGTACGGCGTATACTTGCCACTGCGCTCCATCGGGAGTACGCGGATGCGTCGGCGTGCGTGGTTTCGGATGGGGATGCGCGAGAGCTGGTAAGCCAGGAGAAAAGGGTGCCCCTGGCGTTGGTGCCCGAGGGGGGCGCGTGGCGTGTAGAGGACTTGGAGCTACCCCCGCCATTGGCGCGCAGCCGATATGGGCCGGCCGGCGCGGGGGCGATGCGTCGCGCGCTACGCCGAGGGGGGGTAATCCCATTCTACAGTAAGGAGGGGGGAAATGTGTCGTTGCAGTTCAGCTATATGCAATGGACGTACGCGTTTTTTCAGATTGATGGGGTTTATGGTAGCTACGGCTTCACGGCGGTAGATCAGATGTACGACGTGACTTCCGAGGTGAGGGGACGGTATGTTGGGCTGTCGCCAAGCATAGGGTTACAGCTCCCGGTGATGCTGGATGCGGTGTTGCTTTTACCATACGTGCGAGGCTTTTACGGGATGCATTACGCGTTGGAAGCTAAGCAGGAATCGTTTCAGTTTTTCCGCACCTACCGAGCCATTCCGGGTTTGGGGCTAGGAGTGAACGTGGCGTATAAGGTGGGCGATGCGACGTATCTTATGGGGGGGATTGGGGGGCAGTATGTGGTCATTTCGAGTAATTTCGGTGGGAAAGAAACGCAAGGGGGAGGATTGGAATTGAGTTTCGGTGTGGGTTTTTAGGTGGGGCGTAAGCGTGTTCGAAAAAGTCGATGAAAAATAATTACCTTTGTGTGTTTGGGAGCGGAGAAGAATGAAAAGAACAGCAAGATGAAGATAGTAGTACTAGCGAAGCAAGTGCCGGATACGCGCAACGTGGGTCGCGATGCGATGAAGGCTGATGGCACTGTGAATCGGGCGGCGTTGCCGGCGATATTCAATCCCGAGGATCTAAACGCCTTGGAGCAGGCGTTGCGGATCAAGGACAAGAGCGCGGGGACAGAGGTGCTATTAGTGACCATGGGCCCGGTGCGCGCGGTGGAGCTTCTGCGCGAGGGTCTGTTCCGCGGGGCGGATGGGGGGGTGCTATTGACGGATAGGGCCTTTGCGGGTTCGGACACGCTGGCGACATCGTACGCGCTCAGCTGCATGATGAAGAAATTGGCGCCGGATATGATCATCGCGGGCCGTCAGGCAATCGATGGCGACACCGCGCAGGTGGGGCCGCAGGTGGCTGAAAAATTGGGGTGGCCGCAGGTGACCTACGCCGAATCGATAGAGCTGGAGAATGGTAAGATTTTGGTGCGCAGGCGGATTCCGCGCGGCGTTGAGGTGCTACAGGGGAGCCTGCCCTTGCTGGTCACGGTGAATGGTAGCGCGGCGCCGTGCAGGCCTAGGCACGCGAAGCTCGTGATGAGGTGGAAGCGTGCGAGCGTGCCGAGCGAGCGTATGCCCGGCGGTTTGGTGGAGGGTTCCCCGTTGCAGGAGTGGAATGCCGCGGCGCTTGGGGCGGATGCGAATCAGCTAGGGTTGGCGGGTTCGCCGACTAAGGTTAAGACGGTGGAGAATGTGGTATTTCAGGTGAAGGAGTCGAAGCGGATCGAAGGGAGCGCGGTCGCTGTGGAGGGGTTGGTAAAAGAGTTACTCGCCTCGCACGCGATAGGGTAGGTCAAAAGGAAGCGGACTAAGGCAAAGGAGATGAAACGGTGGACAATGTAATAGTATATTGCGAGATAGAGGATGGGAAGATTGCGGATGTGAGCTTTGAGCTGCTGACCAAGGCGCGTAGCCTGGCGCAGGCTTTTGGCTGCCGCGTGGAGGCGCTGGTCATTGGTAGCGGGATTGCTGGGGTGGCAAGAGAGGTTGCACAGTATGGGGCCTCGAGGGTTTACGTGGCCGATGATGCACGTTTGCAGCACTATTTGACGCTGCCCTACGAGCGGATAGTTTGCGATGTTTTCCGTAGGGAACGCCCCCGCGTGGCGCTATTCGGCGCGACGACGGTAGGGAGGGATTTGGCCCCGAGGGTGTCATCGAAGCTGCATAGCGGATTGACGGCTGATTGTACCATGCTGCAAGTTGGGGACTACGTGGACGCGAAGATGGGCAAGGAGTATAAGGATTTGCTGTATCAGATACGCCCTGCCTTTGGCGGGAATATCATCGCGACGATAGTAAACCCGGAATGCCGTCCTCAGATGGCCACGGTGCGGGAGGGGGTGATGCGCCGAGAGGCGCTGGAGGAGCCTGTGGCGTGCGAGACCGTGTCGGTTGATACGGCGAGCGTGCTGCGCGCAGAGGATTTTGTGGTATCCATAGTGGATCGTTTTATAGAGCCTAAAACGATTGATATAAAGGGGGCGCCCATCATCGTTGCGGGCGGGTATGGAGTGGGATCCCGAGAAGGCTTTCAGCAGCTATTCGACTTGGCGCATTTGCTCGGCGCGGAGGTGGGCGCGTCGCGGGCGGCTGTCGATGCGGGTTTTACCGATCATGCTAGGCAGGTGGGCCAGACGGGCGTGACGGTTCGGCCGAAGCTGTATATTGCGTGCGGGATTTCTGGACAGGTGCAGCATACAGCGGGCATGGGGGAGTCGCAGATGATAATTTCAATAAATAGCGATCCGGAGGCCCCGATGAATAGGATAGCCGATTATGTGATTCTTGGAGATGTGCGAGAGGTGGTGGGCCATTTTATCGCGGCGTATAAGAAAAATTCCAAATAGCGGATATAGGGAGGAGAAGTGATGGCGAACTTTTTTGATGACAACGAGTCGTTGCGTTTTCAGCTGGGGAATCCGCTGATGCGTCATATTGTGGATTTGAAGGAGGATGGTTTTTCGCATCAAGATGCATCTGGGTATAGCCCGTTGAATTTTGAAGATGCGCTTGATAATTATGGCCGTGTGCTGTCGATAGTTGGGGAGATTTGCGCGGAGACTTTGGCGCCGAACGCGGAGATGGTCGATGCGCAGGGGCCGCGGGTGGAGGGCGATCGAGCGTACTACCATCCAAAGACGCAGGAGAATCATGAAGTGCTGGCAGCGTCGGGCCTGTATGGCATGTCGCTTCCCCGCGAGTACGGAGGATTGAACTTCCCGATAGTGCCGTACGTGATGGCGGCGGAGCTGGTGAGTCGTGCGGATGCCGGTTTTGCAAACATCTGGGGGTTGCAGGATTGCGCGGAGACGATCCATGAATTTGCTAACGAGGAGCAGAAGCGGAAGTATTTGCCGCTGGCGAATGAGGGCAAGACGTACGCCATGGGGCTGACGGAGCCCGATGCCGGGAGCGATTTGCAGGCGGTAATGCTGCGGGCCACGTACGATGAGGCGAAGGGCCAGTGGTTCCTGAACGGGGTGAAGCGTTTTATCACGAATGGCGATGCGGATGTGTCGTTGGTCATGGCGCGTTCGGAAGAGGGTACGCACGATGGGCGTGGCATTTCGCTATTCATTTACGATAAGCGGAGCAACGCGGTGAAGGTTCGACGCATCGAGCATAAGATGGGTATTGTGGGGTCCCCCACGTGCGAGTTGGTGTTTACGAACGCGCCGGCAGAACTTGTGGGGGAACGTAAGCTGGGGTTGATAAAGTACGTGATGTCCCTGATGAATGGGGCTCGCCTTGGGGTAGGGGCGCAGAGCGTCGGTTTGGCGGAGGCTGCGTACCGCGAGGCTTTGAAGTACGCGCATGAGCGGGAGCAGTTTGGCAGTGAGATTGCGAAGTTCCCGGCGGTATACGAGATGCTGGCCCTGATGAAGGCGAAGTTGGATGCGTGTCGCGCCATGCTGTACGAGACCTCGAGGTACGTAGATGTGTACAAGTCCCTGACGCACATTCAAGAAAAGCGCAAGCTTAGCGGGGAGGAGCGGAAAGAACAGAAGGAGTACCAGAAGCTGGCGGATGCGTTTACCCCGATTCTAAAGCTGTTTTCGAGTGAGCAGTGCAACCAGATATGCTACGATGCGATACAGATTCATGGTGGGTCGGGCTTCATGAAGGATTACCCCGTGGAGCGCTACTACCGTGATGCGCGGATTTTGACTATATACGAGGGGACTTCCCAGCTGCAGGTGGTGGCGGCCATCAAGGGGGTCACCTCCGGGTTGATAGGGGAGCGCATTGCCTATTTTGATGGACAGTGCGTGAATACGGAGTTGGTTCGGGAGCGTGAGGCGCTACGGGAGATGTCGCAGACGCTTAAGAACGATGCGATGGGTGTGCTTGATTCGAAGAGCGAGGCGTTGCTCGATTTCCACGCGCGGCGACTGGTAGAGATGGCTGGGTACGTGGTGTTGGGGTATCTGCTGCTAATTGATGCGCAGCGAGATGCGTCTTACGCGCGCAGCGCGCGTGTTTTCGTGCGCTACGGGCAATCGGTTTGTGAGATGCACCATTCGATGCTTTGCCGGGTAAATGAGGAGAATTTGAAAGACTATAGTAGTTTTGCGGAGGAATCGCAAGAAACAGAAGAGAGACAATGAGAAGAAAAGATTTTGCGCTGTGGTTCGTGTTGGCGGGCCTTGCGCTGATGGCGTCGTGCCAAGGAGGAAAGCATGAAGAGAAGGCTATCATGAAAGAGGATATGGATTTGACGGTGGATCCCGGGACGGATTTTTACCGTTACAGCAATGGGGGGTGGATAAGTAGGACGAAGATTCCCGATGATAAGACGCGGTACGGAGCGTTTGACATTCTTGCCGAGGAGACGGAGCGTAAGGTGAAGGATATCGTGTACGATGCGTGGAATCGGAAGGGCGATACGACCGATGCGGAGTGGATAAAGCTTGGGAATTTCTTCGCGGCGGGTATGGATACCGCGACGATCGATGCGATGGGGTACGAGCCTATAAAGCCGGACTTGGATAATATAGCAATGGTGGCGAAGCCGGAGGATGTGGTGCGCCAATTGGCGCGGCTGTGCCCATTGGGATGTAGGATTCCGTTTTACATCACGGTGCAGGAGGATAGTCGCGACGTGACGCAGATGTCCCTTTCGATATATCAGGCGGGTTTGGGGATGCCCGACCGCGACTATTACCTCGATTCCGGTGCTGACTATGAGCGCATTCGTGCGGCCTACACCTCGATGCTGGAGGGCTTCATGCGGGTGCAGGGGTACGAGGAGGCGGCGGCGAAAGAGGTTGCGCGCGACGTGTTCGAATTTGAAAAACGTCTGGCCAAGGGTTCGATGACGCGAGTGGAGCGGCGCGACCCGATACGGACATACAATAAGCTGACGCTCGAGGAGTTGCAAAAGCTCACGCCGAATTTTGATTGGAGTCTCTACTTTCAAAATATGGGGATTGAGATTCCTAAAACGTTAATCGTTGATAGCCCATCATTTTTAGAGCTTGTGAATCGTGAGCTGGTTGCGACCCCAATAAATGTGTGGAAGGACTACATGTCTTTACAGCTCATGACGGATTATTCCGGTGTGCTTTCCAGCGAGATAGATCAGCTGAGTTTCGATTTCTATGGGAAAACGTTGTCGGGCCAACCCGTTCAGCGGGCTCGTTGGAAGCGGGTGCTAAGCGTCACGCAGGGCGCGTTGGGCGAGGCGATCGGGCGTGAGTACGTAGCGAAGTACTTCCCGCCGGAGTCGAAAAAACGCATGGAGGGGATTGTGGAGAACCTTCGTTCGACGTTGCGAGAAACGATTTTGGGCCTGGAGTGGATGAGCGATTCGACTAAAGAGCGTGCAGTGGCAAAGCTGGATGCGATGGGGCTAAAGATTGGTTACCCGAGCAAGTGGAAGGACTACTCGGACCTGACGGTTTCGCGCGATCGGTACGCGTTGAATGTGCGAAACGCTCGGATTTTTGAATTTAACGAAGAGATGTCAAAACTGGGGAAACCGGTAGACAAGGAGGAGTGGTTCATGTATCCGCAGACAGTGAATGCGTACTACTCGCCCACGCGCAACGAGATTGTATTTCCCGCGGCTATACTACAGCCCCCATTCTTCTATCCCAACGGCGACGATGCGGTGAATTATGGCGCGATAGGGGTTGTTATTGGCCATGAGATTACGCATGGGTTTGACGATCAGGGGCGGATGTACAACAAGGATGGGAATTTGGAGAATTGGTGGACGGATGGGGATGCCCTCCGATTTAAGGAGTTGACGCAGCTGGTTGTGGAGCAGTACAATGGGTTTGTGCTCGAGGGAGAGCATGTTAACGGCTCGTTGACGCTGGGTGAGAACCTTGCGGATTACGGGGGCCTGTCGATAGCGTACAGAGCTCTTGAGAAGGCGTTAAAGGCGAAGGGGGAAAGCGTTCAATCGCCATTGATAGATGGATTTACCCCACAGCAGAGGTTTTTCCTTGCGTATTCGAAGGTGTGGCGTAATGTTGTTAGGCCGGAGGAGAGTAAGCGGCGTTTAAAGACAGACGTCCACTCCCCGGGAGAGTTTAGGGTGAATGGGGCCGTGTATAATATCCCTGCATTCTACGAGGCCTTCAAGGTGCCCGAGGATGGACCCTACTACCGAACCCCGGCGCAGCGCCCAACGATTTGGTAGTGTCGAAAAAGGAGTGGTACACCCTATGTCTGGCGCTGCCGAGCGCTCTGGCATAGGGTGTATTGTTATACAGGAAGGGTATGAAGCTTTTAGCGTTGATGATTTTGGCGTGTCAACTTTTTGTAAGTGAGGCTAATGGAGCCTCGCATTTGCGAATACAAGAAGGCACGGAGCAGCACCTTATAGAGTTAAACGGAAAATTCTATCAAGTTCAAACGGTTGCACGTGGAGAGTCGTTGTACGGCATTAGCAAACGATACGGAGTATCGCTTGGAGAGTTAGCGGTGTGTAACCCCGATGTGTACTATGGAATCAAGGTGGGGCAGAAGTTGCTCATCCCGACGCAAAAGCCTTCGCGAGAGCGGTCGGATACAGGTTTTTCGTTGCATATGGTGCAAGAAGGCGAGACTTTGTATTCCATTGCGCGTCAGTACGGCGTGACGGTAGCGGCGCTGCGTAGCTATAATGGGTTGACATCGGACGGGCTGACGAAAGATAGTATACTTAGAATTCCGGTGGCCCAGGGAGGCGAGCAATCGGCTAGCGGCGGAGGAGAGGCACTACATGTAGTGCAGGAGGGCGAAACGCTGTATTCTATCGCTCGGCAGCATGGAGTGGCAGTAGATGCGCTACGCAACTATAATGGTCTTACGTCTGACGAGCTGACGATAAAGGGGGTGCTTAGAATTCCAGCAGTAGAATCGAGCGAGCAGACGGTTGTAAAAGGAACGGCGGAGGTGTGGCATGCGGTGCGTAGCGGAGAAACGCTGCATTCGCTTGCCAAGCGGTACGGGAGCAGCGTGGATTTAATTAAGCAAAAAAACGCGTTGACCTCGGATGCTCTTTCCGTTGGACAAGTGCTATGTATCCCACTCTCGGGAAGCATAGAGGCGAAAGATTCGTGCGAGGCGCGACACGTAGTCCAGCGCGGCGAGAGCCTATACCATATAGCAAAGTCGTACGGAGTCCCGCTTATGCGTTTGGCGCGTGCTAACCCGGCAGCTATAGAAAGGGGTCTGCAAGCTGGGGATGAGCTTTGTATCCCGCGGCTGGCATCGGCGGAAGCGCCTAGTTCTACCGCTGAGCCGCAGCTGGGTGCTGGGAACATCAATCGTTCCGATCTGCGCTCTCTGTTTGAGCCGCCGCGCATTTGCGATTCGATTGCGGGTTACCCCAAGGGACGTACGCTCCGCTGCGCGCTGCTGCTCCCCTTTTGCCTAGAGTCGGTTAGTAAAGATAGCCTGAAGGTTTCGGTTGCGGTGAAAAATGCGATAGCAGGAGACCGCGCAGTTTCGTTTGACGATCGTTTCCTACCGTTCTACCAGGGGGCATTGCTGGCGTTAGAGCAGTTTAAGCGGTCGGGCTACAAGGTTGCGTTGAACGTTTTCGATACGCGCAATAGTGCGGAGCGTGTCCGCAGAATCGTTGCGTCGGACACTTTAAGTGGAGCAGACATTATCATTGGCCCGGTTTTTCCTCAAAATGTGGCGATTGTGAGCGAATACGCCGCGAGTCGACGTATCACGATGGTGTCGCCGCTATCGGGGGTTACCCCTTCGTTCGAGTTGAATCCGTTTTTGTTCCAAACGAATCCTTCATATCGGACGCAGCTTCGCCAGATTGCCAATAGCATTGAGCTTAGCGACTCGACTAACGTGTTGCTGGTGCGAGAGGATGCGGGTAAGGAAGAGAGCGTTGGGCAAACGTTGCATCTAATGCTAGAGGGGCGGATTGCATCGTTGCCGGATGGGAGTGCCGCGCGCTATAGCGTGATGGATTGCTCGCTGGCGGAGGTTTCCAAGATGACGAGCCGACAGATAGCTGCGCAGCTACTCCCCGATAGGCGTAATATTGTGATCCTGGCGAGTAGTAGCGAGCCGCTAGTCAATGCGCTGCTTGGGCAGTTGGCTGGGGTAACGCTTTTGAAAAAATTTAGAATAGAGGTGTATGGTATGCCGCAGTGGTTGAAGATGGATAAACTGGACTTCGGCCATTTGCTGTCGTTGAATACACGCGTGTTTTCGCCCTACTACGTTGACTACGAGGATAGCCGGGTGTGTAATTTTGTCAGTCAGTACAGAGAGACGTACCTGGAGGAGCCCTCGCAGTATTCGTTTCAGGGGTACGACGTGGTGGTTTACTTCCTCCGCGCGTTGTTCAAGTTCGGTATAGATTTTCGGTACTGCATTGATTGGGTGGAGGATTGGCAGTTGCAAAACGTTTTTCGTTTTCGGCAGTCGCAGGATTTTGGGACCTATGAAAATGAGGGGATGTTTGTGCTGCGGTTCGACAAGGAGCGAGGGTTGGTTCGAGAGAGGTAGAGAGAGCCGTTCGATTCGGCGGTGGCGCTACCCGTTTGTCCGCGCGTTTTAGCTGTCTTTAGAGGGAGAGCTGTGACATTTTACTCTGTGGCGCAGCCCTTTGACATTTCAGCTTTCCCCGTTACCCGATTGCCTATAAGAGAGGCGGGATATTCGTAGTAGGCTTTTTTGCGAAAAATTGTGGGTCAAGGATGGTGTTGGTAAAGCGATTCGCTTCGACTTTTTTTTGAAAAAATATTATTTTGTAGTTTACTGTTTAACAGTACGTTAGCTCGTGTTTAACGGTTTTTATTATAATTACTATTGGCTTTACAGTTGATGCGGTAGGACGATGCTTTTTTTTATTAAAACCGCAACATGACCTTTGAACCTATACTGATTTTAAGAAAATCGCAAGCATTTTTCCTGCTAGGCGGATTGTGCGTGCAATGTAACCTCTTTATTCGTGGGGCGTATATTGAGAACCGTCGATAAAGAGTTTGGCATGATTGGAGAGCTGAGGTTGCGGGTAAAACAGAAGTTTATCGCTACGCGAGGAGAGGAGGAGGTCTAGAAGTTTATGCTTGAGCCGTTGTTGGAAAAGAGTGGCCGCGTTAAGGTGTTTGCGCGGCAAGAAGCGGCGAACCACGCTTCGGTGTGGGACTGCGCGCTGGATGTCATGGAGCTGCTCATTGCGCGGGGCGTGCGAGTGTCCCTTGCGCGCCGGGTGCTTCGGGTGGTTGCGGAGCTGCTGGATAATGTGTTGCACTATCAACCATGCGTGCGGAAGAGGGGGTGTGAGCGGTATACGATTGAGGTTTGGCAAGCGGATCGTGGGGCGGTGGACGTTGAGATTAGCAATTTTGTGCTGGAGAGGGATGTAGCCGAATTGTCGAAGAAGTTAGAGTGCGTAAAAGGCTATACTGTTGGAGAGGCTAAGCGTTTGATGCAGAAAGCGTTGCGTCTTGGAGTTAATCCATCCGTGTCGGGGGCAGGGATAGGGCTGCTGACGGTTCGCCAATGGGTGGAGCGTTTAGATTGGCGTTTTGAACCTGGAGAAGGAGGCTGTGCGCGCTTCGTAATAGGGTTAAGAGTATTGTGAAATCAAGAGAAAGGGATTAGAGATGGAGCTGCTAGAGATTGCGGGAACCCAGTATTCGCCGTACGTGAAGATGGATTCCCGGACGCGCGAGATTGTCATCGCCGGCGTGTCGCGCCCTGAGAACACCGCTGAATTTTTTTCGCCGATTCTGCAATGGGTTACGGACTACGCGAACTGTTTGCGTAGGGATGGTGATGATTTGCCCGCGACGCGGATTCGGATAGATTTGCAGTACTTTAACTCCATAACCGCGAAATTCGTAACGAACCTGATTTTAAAGTGTAAGTCACTGTATTCTGGTAACGAAGGTTTACTGGTAGAGTGGGTCTATGACGTTGATGATGAGGAGGCGTACGACTGGGGGATGGATTTGGCGGGTGTGGTTGGGATGAATTTTCATTTTGAAAGGCGCGAATAATTTGGATTAGAATAGAAAAGTTCATACATTTGCGGACGTTTGGTGACCTATGGTGTAACGGTAGCACAGCAGATTTTGGTTCTGTTAGCCCAGGTTCGAATCCTGGTAGGTCAACGTATCGAGGGTGGAGCGTACAATTGCTGGGAGGGGTGTCTTTGAGCTTAGAGAACAACCAAAAATCATGTTAGCCATGAGAAAATTATTACCAGTAGTTTCGTTAGCGATAGTTTTAGCGGTGGGTACGTTGCCGTCAGTTTCCGCACGAAAATTTTATTTTGGGAAGCGCGATAGCGATAGCTTGCAGGTGCTTCCCTCGCAGCCTAAGCCGATTTCCCTTGAGCTGGGCTTCACGTTCAAGTCGCAGCATATCTGGAATGGTATGGTGTCGTACGATTCGTGGAATGTGCAGCCCGATTTGACGTTTAGCGCGTACGGTTTTTTCCTCAACGCGTGGGCGTGTATGCCAGTGCTTCGCAAGGTGCAAAACGGAAATTCGCTCCTGAGCGATGGGGAGATAGACCTGTCGATAGGGTACGATTATAAAGGAATTTTCACGATTAGCTACATTGATTTTTACTATCCCCCCGCAGATAAGCGCGACCGCCCGGACTTTTTCCGCTGGAAGACGGCGGATGAGGGCGCGATACACCAGCAGTTCGCGATGATTAGTTTCAATGGTGTGGAGAAGTTTCCCCTTGAGATAACCGTTGGAGCGTTCACATTTGGAGATACACGTATGGAGTTGGGTAGCGATGGGGTGCCCGTGGCTAAGGAGCAGTATTCTATGTACATCGGGTTGGGCTACACGCACACGTTGAAAACGGGGCAAACGCTGAGCTATCAGCTGGGTGGGACGCCGTACAAAGGTTTTTTTGATAGTCGGTCCGCGAATATCACCAATGTGACGTTCTCAGTGACGCAGCCGATTAAAATCACGGAGTATTACACAGTGCCACTCAAGCTCGATTTAGTGCTTAATCCGGCGTACGAGAAGTTGTGGTTCGTCGCAGCGATAGGGCTGTTTTAATGGTTATAACTTATAGTGGCATTTGCATGTGGGGGGCGACAGTTGTCGCTCCCTTTTTCTTTTACTGCGTTTGGTAAGTACGCCTATAAAATGGTGCGTTGATGCGCGGAGAATGCGGGATAAAAAGTGAAGAATGCTGGCTCTATTCGCTCCCCACTAATGCGCGGCATCGTGGTAAAGAAGTGAATTCCGCTTTTTTCCGATTGCGTAAGGAGAGGGAGGGTCCATAGCAGAGTCGCGCTTTGTTGAAAGAGTATAAATATCTGCGTTGGTAGGAGATTGTGAAAGAAGAGTAATATCTTTGCGACAACTTGGAAAGCGAGTGTAAACGTTAAGCAAAGCAATATGAAGGGGGGAATATTCAGCACATCGATAGGGCATAAGCTCGTTATGTCAATAACGGGTCTGTTTTTAATGCTATTTTTACTGGTGCATTTGACAATGAATTTGACGTTGATGTTGAATGGGGTGTCGCTGTTCGGGACGACTTGGGGGGAAGGCGAGCTGTACAACGTGGGAGCGCATTTCATGATAAGCAATCCGTTGGTACGGATTATGGAGCCCCTTCTGGCTGCAGGCTTTATTTTCCACATTGTGTACGCGACGATAATAACGTTGAGGAATCGGACCCGCCGGCCGATAGGCTACGCGTCGGCAGGGGGGAACCACCTGACATCGTGGTCGTCGAAGAACATGTACATCCTCGGGTTTATGCTGCTTTGCTTTTTAGCCTTGCACATAATGCACTTTTTCTATGACATCCGTTTCACGTCGTCGGTGCCGACGGTGGTAGTGAAAGGAGTAGAGATGGAGAATACTTACGTTTTGGTGAAGAGTCTCTTCACCCAAGGGACGTTAGGGTATATTTACAGTTTTGTGTATGTGGTTGCGGCGGTGCTGCTGGGGTTGCATCTATCGCATGGTTTCTGGTCTGCCTTCCAGACGGTAGGGTTGAATGGTCGGAAGTGGATAGGTCGGCTCGAGGTGGTGTCTAAGATCTACGCGGTGGTGGTGGCGTTGGGCTTTGCTTTGATACCAATATATTTTGTGGTTGTAGGCTAATAGAAAAGGGGGGATAAAAAGGATGTCGACACTGGATTCTAAGATACCCGGAGGCCCATTGGCCGAGAAGTGGGATAGGCATAAAGCATCGTTGAAGTTGGTAAATCCGGCCAATCGTAAGCGGCTAGATATAATAGTGGTAGGAACTGGTCTTTCTGGTGCGAGCGCGGCCGCGGCCTTGGGCGAGCAGGGGTACAACGTGAAAGTGTTTTGCTTCCAAGATTCGCCGCGTCGGGCGCATTCCGTGGCGGCACAGGGCGGTATCAACGCGGCAAAGAATTATAAAAACGACAACGATAGCGTTTTTCGTCTGTTCTACGACATGCTGAAGGGTGGCGATTTTCGTTCGCGTGAGGGGAATGTGTATCGGGCCGCGCAGGTGAGTAATGCAGTGATAGACCATTTCACGGCGGTAGGAGTACCGTTTGCGCGGGACTACGGAGGATTGATTGAGAATCGGTCGTTCGGGGGAGTGCAAGTGTCGCGTACTTTCTACGCTAAGGGTATAACGGGGCAGCAGTGTCTGCTTGGTGCGTATAGCACGTTGAATCGTCAGGTGGATAAAGGGACGGTTACCGTTTTTCCGCGCCGGGAGATGATGGATGTTGTGGTGATAGATGGGCGCGCGAGAGGAATCATCACGCGGAACTTGGTGACTGGGGAAATAGAGCGCCACGCGGCGCACGCGGTGGTGCTGGCAACGGGAGGGTATGGAACGATATACTTCTACTCTACCCTTGCGTTGAATAGCAATGGTTCGGCAGCGTGGGCTGCGTACAAGCGTGGAGCGTACTTTGCGAACCCGAGTTTTGTACAGATCCATCCGACGGGTTTGCCTCGCATGAACGATTTTCAGAGTAAGCTGACCCTTATGAGCGAGTCGTTGCGCAATGATGGGCGAATATGGGTGCCGAAGAGTAAGGACGATACGCGTAAACCGATAGATATTCCTGAGGAGGAACGTGACTATTTCCTGGAGCGTCGCTACCCGGCATTTGGGAACTTGGTGCCACGCGATGTGGCTTCCCGAGCAATAAAAGAGCGCTGCGATGCGGGATACGGCGTGGGGCCGGGGCGCCAGTCGGTGTACTTGGATTTTAGCCAGGCGTTGGCGCGTTATGGTGAGAAGGTGCTGATGGAGCGTTACGGCAACCTTTTTGAGATGTACGAGATGTTCGCCGGAGAGTCGCCCCTGAAGACGCCAATGCGCATATACCCTTCGGGCCATTACACCATGGGCGGTTTGTGGGTGGATTACAATCTCATGACAACGCTGCCTGGCCTCTTTTCAATAGGGGAGGCGAACTTTTCCGATCAGGGTGCAAATCGCTTGGGTTCGGCGTCGCTGATGCAGACTTCAGGCGATGGGTATTTTATTCTGCCCTACACGATTGCGGATTATCTGTCAGATCAAATTCGCGTGGAGCGTTTTAGCACAGAGGCGCCGGAGTTCGAGGCGGCGGAGAAACAGGTTCGAGAGAGGATAGCTCGGCTGATGTCGGTAAAGGGGAAGCAGACCGTACGCAGTTTCCACAAGCGTTTGGGAACGATAATGTGGGAGTACTGCGGTATGAGTCGGAATGAGGCGGGTCTTAAAAAGGCGTTGCAGGAGATAGACGCTCTCGAGCAAGAATTTTGGCGCGATGTGAAGATTCTAGGGACGGATAAGGGGGTGAATCAAGATTTGGAAAAGGCTGGGCGTGTTGCAGATTTTTTCCAGATTGCTCGCCTGATGTGTGCGGATGCGTTGAATCGTAAAGAGAGCTGCGGAGCGCATTTCCGAGAAGAGTATCAGACGGAAGGTGGCGAAGCGCAACGTAACGATGAGGAGTATTCCTACGTGTCGGCGTGGGAATATAAGGGGGATGGCGTGAGCCCGGAGTTGCATAAGGAGGCGCTCACCTTTGAATTCGTGAAACCGTCGGTACGAAGCTATAAGTAGAAAAGAGATGCTGCTATGGGTGAGTATAAAGGGAGAGGAGCTGTTTTGAGAGTTGCGGAGGTGATGCGGGTTTTGCTTTTTCTAGTTGGAGGTTTGCTGGCAGTCGGTGCGTCGCAGGTGTCGTGTAGCAAGAGAGGGGCTGGGCCGAATGGCGAAGAGGAAAAGAGCTTTGCGCAGCAGTTGCTGGATGAGCATAATTACGCCCGTACGAAACCCAAGGAGTACGCGGAGAAATTCATTAAGCCGTACTTCGGCAAGACGAAGGGCTACGCGGAAAGCTGCTACGAGACGATGGTAACTATGGCGCCTGTCGGAGCGCTGACGTTGGACGAGCGGTTCTGCAAAGCTGCGCAGTGGATGGCGGAAGATTTGGGAAAGACAGGGGCCGTTAGCCACGTAGGGAGTGATGGTAGCCGCTTTGCCGAGCGGTTGAAGCGCTATGGAGCGACTAATGCGCAGAGCGAAAGCTGTTCGTGGGGACGGCGTGAGGCACGAGCGGTTCTATTGCAACTGCTTATAGACGAGGGAGTTGAAAGTTTAGGGCATCGGCGAAATGCATTGAATGCTAAGGCGAGAGTAATTGGGGTAGGGCAGAAAGTGGGAGGAAAAGCGGCGTACGGAGTAGCCACCGTTATTGATTATGGGTATTAGACGGAGACTTGGCCGGAGCAGAGGAGGAAGAGTTGTGAGTATTGAGGAACTCTGGTCGGGCGCAGAGGATGTAGGGTAGAAAAAGATATAGGAGCGTTGAACGATGAAATTTACGATAAAGGTTTGGCGTCAGGAGAATGCGAAGGCGAAGGGTCGTTTTGAGCAGTATGAGCTTGATGGAGTGGAAGGCGGGATGTCCTTTCTTGAGATGCTTGATTACTTGAATTCAGTGCTGCTGGAGAGGGATATAGAGCCTGTAGCTTTTGACCATGATTGCCGAGAAGGGATATGCGGGTGCTGCGGGGTGGTGATAAACGGTCGGCCGCATGGCCCGGTTACGAAGGCGACGACGTGCGAGTTGCACATGCGGTCTTTTAAGGATGGGGGTACGATTACCGTTGAGCCGTGGCGTGCTGGGGCTTTCCCGGTGGTGAAGGATTTGATAGTAGATCGCTCCGCGTTTGATAAGATACAGCAGGCTGGGGGTTATATCTCAGTGAATGTGGGCGCGGCGCCGGATGCGAATACGATTCCAGTGGCGAAACGTAGGGCGGATGAGTCGATTGATGGTGCGGGGTGCGTGGGTTGTGGAGCGTGCGTGGCGGCCTGCAAGAACGCGTCTGCGATGCTCTTTGTGGCTGCGAAGGTGTCGCAGTATGCCCTTTTGCCGCAAGGACGCCCAGAGGCCTGGATGCGTGCCAAGCGGATGATAGCCAAGATGGATGAGCTCGGTTTTGGCGGGTGTACCAATACCCGCGCATGTGAGGCAGAGTGCCCCAAGGGCATTTCGATATCGCATATTGCACGGTTGAATCGTGAGTATATCATTGCGAAGCTACACGATTGACATTTGCGCAGCGTGGCTTTCCTGTTGGTTTGCAGCGTTGTAGCAAGAAACACTTTTCCTCTACGATTTTGGGTGTAGCGAAGATGTAGGTTCGGGTTATTTAACCAATTGAAGGTCTGTAAAACGGTATTTTTTTGAGGAGGTGTAAATAAGGGCGCGCTGAGGAATTTTTTCCCAACGCGCCCTTATTCTCATTTGAGTATCGGAGCAATCTGCCCCTTTCACGCGCTTGCTGTCAACCCTCGTATCCTCCGAGATAAGTTACTTTTTGGGAAACGCGACCGGGTTGTTAATTATAGGGAGCTGCAAAGGGTTGAGATGGAGGGCCTTCGCGAGGTTCTCAACGTCCATGGTGGTACGCGGCACCGTTGCGAGTCCTACCGCAGCGCAGTAGAGGTTGATGTTTTGGCACACGATGCCGGCATCGATATGGGCGGTGCGGATATCGCGTTCAGAGCCATCCCCATTTCCTAATTTTCGGAGGTCAGCTACGAGAACGATACAGATTGGGGCCTTTGCGATTTCTTTTTGGTTGGCAGTAGCCACAAATTCTCTAAAATCGCCGGTAGCCACGGGAGTGAGTTGGCGTTTGACCGCGTCGTAGCAGTAGGCCTCTTTGGCCGTTACCACGTAGAGATCGATTTCTTGGCGATTGTGCGAGGAGGGTGCAGTGCGTTGGCTGGTTTCAGGGCGGTTAATGCCGTTTGCAGCCCAAAGTAGGTTGGAGAGCATCTGAAGCGGGATGTCGTCGCTCATGAAATCCCTAATGCTTCGGCGATTTTTTAAAGCTTCATCCATGCTGGCAGCTTTATTGAGCTTTGGCGCGGGCAGCGTGATAGTTTTTGGTTTAAATACACTGCAGGAGAGTGTTACAAAAGAGAGTAGCAAAATAGCTACAGGCGTTTTAGACATCATGCCTTTGTTGTTTTTAATTCTTTGCAAAGATAAGATTTAGATTGTTTCTTTTGCGCATGGGGAAGATGCATCGAAAGGAAATATGGAGTATATTTGCGAGGGTTTTGGAAGGAAACGACCAGCTCCTGAAGAACAAAAGTGGTTACAAAAAACACGCAAAACGACAAATTATGATGTATTTTAATGCTAGTTGGGTACGAAAATACCTTCTGCTGCTGGTTTTTGCCATTTTGGCACTACCAGTGCTGGGGGGTGGTACGAACGCGAGCTATGCCGGTGATAGCCGTAAGGGAGCTGCCGGGAGCTATGAGTTCGTGACGTTTCAGGGGATTCCTACGGACGAACAGCGGGCTGAGCTGCAGCGGTACGGTGTTCAAATTCTGCGCTACGTGAGCGCGCCAGGGGCAGGCCGATTCACCTACCTTGCGTACGTGCTGAAGGACAACACTTTGAGCTGGAAGAAGATTCGAGGTAGCGAAAACACGGTAGGAGTGCTTCGCTCCCGCGGAGGGGTGCAAACGCTGGAAATGGAACGCTACAGCTGGGTCGAAAAATGCGATAGCGAGCTAGTGGAAGCGTATTGGAGCGGCAGCGTACGCGCACTTCCAGACTGGTGCATTTCAGAGAGTGAAGGCGCAGTGAAAGTGGTTGTTGACTATGTGAAAGAGGTGGGGGAATCCTTAGTGCGCGAAGAGTTAGAGGGATTACCCATGCTGGTGGATTACGTGTCGAGATTTGGAGCGTACGCGCAGGGAGTAATACAGATTAGCGATCTTCGCAAGCTTGCCGAGCGTACGTGGGTGGTAGCCGTGAAACTTGCGAGTCCTCCAGAAGAGCTAGAGAACGAGAAGAGCGCGGCGCTGGTGGGGGTGAGGGAGTTGCAGTCGTTAGAAGGGCTCGGCAAGGGGCTTACTGGAAAAGGTGTGCGAGTTGGTATTTTCGATGGGACCGTTGCGCGGCATAAAGATTTTGGGAGTCGCCTTCACGTGATGGAATCGCAAGGGGGCCAGAGCGCGCATGGTACGCATGTGAGTGGGACCGTGGCAGGGATGGGCCTGCTGGATCGGCAAGCGAGAGGGATGGCGCCCGAGGCTTCCCTCTACACGTGGAACTTCACCGGAGATGTGCCCAGTAAGTATTTGACGGCCATAGCGGATTATGGGGTGCGTATAGCGCAAAATTCTTACGGTGTGGCGTTAGCAGATAACCTTGGGAAATGCAGGGCAGAGAGAGTGCTACCCTACAATAGCCTGAATAAGGGGGTAGATGAGGTGCTATTTGCGAATCCCACGCTATCCGCCATTTTTTCC
>JABCPG020000021.1 GCA_013333195.2 Bacteroidia bacterium | reverse complement strand
TGATAAACTACGTGCACGGCGACAAGCTCTGCGTACGCAGCTGGCCCAAAGGATACCATGATGCCAACAGCCCTGCGCAGCAACGGCAGCGCAGCCGCATGCGGCAGATTTGCAACGCGCTGCCCTACCTCAAAGTGCTACTTTCCGAAGGGTTCGACCCGCAAACGAAACGCAACGGGAGGAGGATGGGGGGCTACCACGTGGCCGTATCAACAGCCCTTCGCGAATGGTTCACCCAAACGGCGCAGGGCGATACGCTCGACCTCGTGCGCCTGCAACTCTGTAATGGGGCACGCAATCTGCCGATTGGGCTACGCGTCGAGAGCAGCATGGGCACGCTCCGCGTCCGCTGGACTGCCCCTCTACCATGGCGCGGGGCCAAAATGCTAATCGCTGCCCGACTCTCCTCGGCTAACCGTTGGGCCTGCGCCTCCATAGCCCTAGAAGAAACTGAAACCGCAGTTGCGTTCAGCCTACCCAAGGCATGGCGCGGGAAGGCAATCGAAACATGGGTGGCCTTCATGGGCAAAGGTAAGGGGGTGAAAACGAGAACGCAGTACACGCCCCTCAGCGCATTCGGCAGCCTCGGGAGCAGCCCCAAGCCTACGCCGAGAGATAATCCAAGAGCCATCCCGCTCGCGCCAGCCCGTAAATGGGCGAAGGGACATGCCCCGCGTCCCGCTCAACCCATTCCCCCGGGCTGTTTACATGCATGCAAATTCCGGCTACCGCGACTCTACTGCACGCAAAAGGAGTGACAGCAAGCGCAATTTCGATGCCGGCGCACGCCAAGAAGCTACCTCTCTATAAAAGAAAAACCCCGCGCCTCGAGCAGCGCGGGGTAACCCTCATCGGTACGCGGGGCGACTAGCGCCGGGCGTACACCTTCTCCACGTACGCCCAATCGAGAAGCTCCCAGAAATTCTTGATGTAATCCGCCCGGCGGTTCTGGCAATCGAGGTAGTACGCGTGTTCCCAGACGTCGCACGCGATGAGCGGCGTAAGCCCCTCACGGAGCGGGTTGCCCGCGTTGGAAAGCGGCAGTATAGAAAGCTTTCCCGTCGCGTCGCAGGCCAGCCAGGCCCACCCCGAGCCGAAAAGCCCCAGGGCGTTCTTACCGAACTCCTCCAAGAACTTATCAAACGAACCAAAATCACGATTCAAAGCCTCCAGCAAACCGCCCTCGGGCATCACCTTTGGCTTCGGCGAAAAGCTATCGAAGTAGAACGTATGATTCCAAACCTGCGCGGCATTATTGAAGATAGCACCATCGGCCTCCCTAATCATATCCTCCAAAGACGCATTTTCAAAACGGGTGCCCGGAATCAGCTTATTGAGCGTGTTAACGTAGTTCAGATGATGCTTCCCGTGGTGAAACTCCAAGGTCTGCTTCGAAATATGCGGGTTGAGCGCCTCCAAACTATAGGGCAGCTCTGGCAGTTTATGCTCCATTTCCTTCCTTTTTATATTAAATAGTTAAACCAACTTTGATGATTACACATCTACCGTACGATTTTACAACCGGCTAGAGGTTGCATTGTTCACGCCAACCGTAATTTGTCAACATTCTAATCTACGCCTCTTCCTTCACCGACGCATCCGAAGATTTTTTTCGACCTTCGCGGGCAGAAACACGGCACGCATGCACCTTACAGACGAGCTATTGGAACTGATGATGGGCTATGCCCTCGCGGAGGCGCGCCGGGCCGCGGAGCAGGATGAGGTGCCGATTGGCGCGGTGGTTGGGTATGGTGGCAGGCTCATCGCCAAGGGGCATAATCTCACCGAAACCCTTGCGGACCCCACCGCGCACGCGGAAATGATTGCCATTTCCGCCGCGCTAAACGCCATTGGCGGCAAATATTTACACCGCTGCCAACTCTACGTGACCGTGGAGCCATGCGCAATGTGCGCCGGGGCGATCGCATGGACACGCTTCGACACGCTGGTGTACGGTGCGCCGGAGCATAAGTTTGGCTTCAGCCGTCTGCGCCCCGCCGTGCTGCACCCGAGCACAAAGGTGATTGGCAACGTGAAGGAGGAGGAGTGCGCCGCGCTGATGAAAACCTTTTTCCAATCGAAAAGAAAGAGGTAGGCTAAGTACAAAAAGTGTCAATCGGCGCTACGAAGCAACGCTGCGCCCCACGGGAAAAGAATTGCGAGCGCCACCCCCAAATAGCGGGAGAAGGGATGAAGCACCACCCGCACCCACATAGCCCCCTCCAAAAAAGAGGTACATGACCAGGACCCCAGCGGAACCGCTAGCGCTACGCAACGCGCGTAGGCCAGCTACCGAGCATGACAACCGAAAGAGAACACCACCATGCGAAGCGAACCGCACAGAATAGCGAGATGCCAGCACACAATCCATCCGCCTACGCCATCGCCTCCCCCCTCCAAAATCCCGCGCAGAGGCTGGACGGAAAGGCCGCGAAAGGATGATTCGGCAAAAGGGGAAAAAACCAGCCAGCGAGAATGACGAAAGCTGCCAAGCTATATTCCCCACCTCGCCCCTCTGCATCCACCCACGCAGCGCGAATCCCATAGAAGGGCAAACCAAGCATTTATAGCGA
>JABCPG020000020.1 GCA_013333195.2 Bacteroidia bacterium | reverse complement strand
CACTCCTTTAAACGTTCTTCTCTACATACTCTTCTGCATCTCGCATCGCTTCTCTCAATACGATTGCCCCCTCATCCAAAACTCGCCCCAACGGCTCCACTCCTCCTCGGACTGCCTCCTCCACCGCTGACATTCTTTCAACTACAACTGCCAACCCCAAAGCACCACCGCTCCCCTTCAACTTATGGGCAAGTTCACGCACCCTAGATAAATCAGACGACCCATGCGGTTCGCGAAAAACCCCGATCGCCTCCTCGCACTGAACCGCGAACAAACCCAACAGCTCAGCGATGAATCCTCTGTCAGTCGAAAGATTCTGCGATAACCAGCAATCGTCAAGATGCTTGTACACTCTAAATCTACCTCTCTCTTTGAATCAACGCGCAAAGATACAATTTTTATGACATAAAAAAACTAAAGTATCACCAGTTTCTCGTAGCGTTCAACGCTACGGGCTTCGACACCATTAACCTCTCGAAAAAACACTTTAGCTCTGTAAAAATAGACTCCACGGGCAACCCTCCGACCGTAACTATCCGTCCCTTCCCAAAATATAGGCCCTACACGCCCCTGTCGAGAAACATCAACGTGCCTCAGCGTTCGCACAAGCTGACCATCCACCGAAAAGATTTGTATTAAAACCTCTATGGGCTGCTCGCTACTCGTTACGTCCAAATAGAACGACGTACTCGAGGTGAAAGGATTCGGATAATTCAACAGATTCTCCACCCTAGCGTCCTTACTAAGGGTAACTTCAAAATCGCATTCCCCACCCCCCTTATTATTTACTGCGTCCCACGCAATCACTCGTGCCCGGTACTTTCCCTCCTGCAAATTCGAAAGTTGGTAGCGTATCTGTCCCTGCTGGTACGTATCTTCATCAGCTACGTAAACGTCGTTTAGCACAATGCGCTCTGTTTCGCCACCTTCATGCGTCAATTCCAATAGTAAATCGTGCCCCTGCGCGGCACCACTGCTGTTAATCCCGCTAGCATCGCTTAACTTCACTATCAGCAATGGATTACGTCCCACCACGTAACGTTTACGATTCACGTCATCATTCAAGTAAATCGTAACGGTAGGTCCTTTCCCATCATCTTCAATCGCGGATCGCGACGCGCCGCCCACAACCACCCTATCGTAACTACCCGCGCCGAGTCCTTCCTTTGACGCGGCAAATAGGGCTACACGTCCAACGCCGTACTGGAAATCCCCATCCTGGGGAGTCTGCCACGTAAAATGAACCTTTCCCGCTCGCGCAGTCGCCTTGCCTCGAAATAGAGTGACCAAGCGATCCTCGTACTCAAATGGGGTTTCAGCATCATTAGCATAAGTGCGAATCTTGATCTTTTTCCCCTGCACCTCTAGAAAAACCGTTCCCTCAAAGGGAACACCACCTATGTCCGACACGCTAGCCGTCAAGAGACCCACCCCTCCCCCCTTCACCGTATCCTTTGCCACCCTCTTCCCTTCGACTGTGCCTACTGCCTCAACGCTTATCTTGGCACTTGCATTTAGCAGAGGCAATGCAGGATTACCAAGCAGAATATATTTCCTCTTATTGTATCTCCCTGTCGTCCCATTCTTGGCCCGCGACACTGCCTCTCCCAGCGCTTTACACTTGTTTCCCCCTTCCGATGGGTAAATCGCACGCATAAGGCCCTCATTGAACTCAAAATTTGAACCCGAAAAGGAAGATTGCGATGCGGCTATCAGGGCCATAATACCTCCCTGGGGGCGCATCACAGCATCAGCGGTAAAAGAGGAGACATCAGGCAAGTCGTACACAGCCATCCGACACGATGCCGCCACCATCACCGGCAACGTCGTAAGGTTATTCCACTGCAAAGAGTTATCTCGCGACGAGACCATCTCATGCATCATTGAGTATTCCGACCCATGGCCAATATAGTTAATTAAAAAAGCCCCACGACGCATCTCCGCATTAAATGCATCTCTCAATATAGGATAGAGCATCCTGTAGAACTTCGTTTCCTGCTTAAAAGCGTCCGCATACAGCTTTCGAACATTTGTAACCGGATACCTTCGCTCTACTCCCCTTGCCAATGAATCACTCCCTTCCATGAAAATCAATCCCTCAGCATCATCAGCCAAAAATATGGCGCGCGATAGCCACTGCCCCCAATTACTCGGATCATGGTACGACCGTTCATGGATTAAAACCGCCTCAGCCTCCTCCTCCTTCTGCACAGCGTATCGCCCTACGCCGATGTCAAGCCCCCCTTCATCCTCGCCCTCCCCCTCGTCTAGCAATGCAAAGTAATCGTCCGTCCCAAACGAGCGCACAACATCGTACGAATCCAACGTCTGGTAGTTCGGAACGTAGTTTATCAATTCATTAGTATCATACAAATCGCAAGAAGGCTTTCCGAAAAGGAGAAGATATTTAAAAGCACCATTCGCGCCTCCACCTCGCCAATATAGCATTCGCGCAAAATTACGAATCGCCGTCGCATCCTTCAAACCCGCTGAGAATTCATTGTAAATCTTTTCCACATCCACAACCTCCACGCTCAAATGGGTCAACGGTGATCTCCTATATATGTCTGCTATCTGCTCAGCCTGATGTATGAAATTTCCATGAGAGACAATCAGCAGCTCCGGCACCTGCATCGCATGGAGATTCTGATTAGCAACCACCCCATGATACTCTGGTTCCTTAACGTCGCCGTCCCCAAACACAGCTAGCTGCGCTTTCCGCCCACCGTTCACGCGCACGCTCTCGCAGGAAGAAAAACTTTTAGGTTTAAAAAAATCACTAATATCCCAGATCCTCACCGTCTTATCACACCTTCCCACAACAACGCCCACTGCTTCACCAACGCCTCCTAAAGGAGTTAAATAGGGGTAGAATGCACTGCCCTTCCACTCCAACTTATGCGGGATATTAAACGATGCCTTCACGATCCATGCCTGCGCAGATGCGCTCGGCCGATCGTACTCTATCGATACCGAGGCCGGTCCCTTGCCCTCCGGAATCGTAAATACACCCTCAGCTACT
>JABCPG020000019.1 GCA_013333195.2 Bacteroidia bacterium | reverse complement strand
GAACGGAATGATAGGGATGGGCGCGGCGCCCGCGGAGGGGCAGGAGGATCCCGAGTTTGTCAACGCCGGCGGTGGATTCGTGACGGCCATGCCGAACGCGGCGACGTTCGACAGCGCGACCTCCTTCGGCATTATACGCGGCGGGCATGTGGATGTGAGCATCCTCGGCGCGTTGCAGGTGGACGAGAAGGGGGATTTGGCCAACTGGATTATTCCGGGCAAGATGGCGCCCGGCATGGGCGGGGCTATGGATTTGCTCAATGGAACGCGTCGCGTGATCCTGGCGATGGAGCATACGGCGAAGGGGAAGGCGAAGATTTTGAAGCGGTGCACGCTCCCTTTGACCGCGTCGGGGCAGGTGAATATGATCGTGACGGAGATGTGCGTAATCGAGGTGACCGGGGAGGGGCTCGTGGTGCGTGAGCTGAACGCGGAGTTCACGAAGGAAGAGGTGCAGGCGGCCACGGAGGCGGCGCTGATATTCCCTGCCGATATGAAGGCTATGGCGTAGCGCGATGGCGCGGAGGGTAAAGTAGAGAGTGTTTATAAATCGATAGGACGAGATGGATTTTTCATTATCAAAGACCGAGCAGCTGTTTTTGCAGATGGTGCGGTCGTTCGCCCAAAACGAGGTGAAGCCTCTGGCGGCGGAAGTGGATGAGCAAGAGCGATTCCCGGAAGAAAACGTGGCGAAGATGGCCAAGCTTGGCTTTTTCGGCATCCCGTTCCCCGTGGAGTACGGCGGCATGGGTGGCACGAACCAGCTTTACTCCATGGCGGTGGAAGAGCTGTCGCGCGTATGCGCTACGACGGGGGTAGTGGTGTCGGCCCACACCTCGCTCTGCACGAATCCCATTTACGAGTTGGGCAACGAGGAGCAGCGCAAGCGCTACCTTCCGAAGCTGTGTTCGGGCGAGTGGCTGGGCGCGTTCGGATTGACGGAGCCCAACGCGGGTACGGATGCCTCCGCGCAGCAGACAACGGCGGTGCTGGATGGCGATCACTACGTGCTGAACGGGTCGAAAATATTCATCACCAACGCTTCGAAGGCGCACGTGTTTATCGTGATGGCGATGACCGATAGGAGTCTTGGTACGAAGGGGATTTCAGCGTTTATAGTGGAGCGCGGGATGCCGGGATTCTCCATCGGCAAGGAGGAGAAGAAGATGGGGATTCGCGGATCCGCCACGTGCGAGTTGATTTTTGAGGATTGCATAGTTCCAAAGGAGAACCTTCTCGGCAAGGAGGGGAAGGGATTCAGCATCGCGATGAAGACGCTCGACGGTGGGCGTATCGGTATTGCTTCGCAGGCGGTGGGTATTGCGCAGGGCGCGATGGATGAGGCGATTCAGTACGTAAAGGAGCGTAAGCAGTTTGGACGGTCGCTGGCGATGTTCCAGAATACGCAATTCAAGATAGCGGACATGCAGACGTCGGTAGAGGCGGCGCGCTTGCTGGTGCGCAAGGCGGCGTGGAAGAAGGATATGCAGTTGCCCTACACGGTGGATGCGGCCTACTGTAAGCTGTTCGCGGCGGAGACGGCCATGAGCGTGACCACGAAGGCGGTTCAGCTGTTCGGGGGCTATGGGTACACGCGCGAGTATCCGGTGGAGCGGATGATGCGCGACGCGAAGATCACGGAGATATACGAGGGAACCTCGGAGGTGCAGCGCATGGTGATTGGCGGTGCGCTGTTGAAGTAGCGTAGCCGGGAGTGAATGGTAAGCCAGGAGGAAAAGAAAGAGATGAAAATAGTAGTTTGCATAAAGCAGGTGCCAGATACGACTGAGGTGAAGATAGACCCGGTGAAGGGCACAATCATTCGCGAGGGGGTTCCGAGCATTATGAATCCCGACGATAAGGGCGGACTGGAAATGGCGTTGCGGCTGAAGGATCAGGTGGGCGCGGAGGTGACGCTGCTAACCATGGGGCCGCCGCAGGCTGATGATATGCTGCGCGAGGCGTTCGCGATGGGTGCCGATAAGGCGTACCACCTGAGCGATCGTCGCTTCGCGGGGGCGGATACGCTCGCGACGTCCAACGCGCTGGCGGGTGCGTTGCGCCGGCTCGATTACGACCTAATCATCACGGGGCGCCAGGCGATTGATGGCGATACGGCGCAGGTGGGCCCGCAGATAGCCGAGCATTTGGGGCTGCCGCAGGTGTCGTACGTAGAGTCGCTTAGCTACGATGGCAAGGATAAGCTCACGTGCAAGAAGGCGACCGAAGAGGGGTACCAGATGGTGGAGGTGCAGATGCCGTGCGTACTCACGGCGGTAACGCCCGTGAAGGAGGCGCGCTACATGAGCATCCGCGGGATTTTGGAGGCGTACGGCAAGGAGGTTAACGTTTGGAACGCCGATAATATTGAGGTTGAGGAGTCGAAGCTTGGGTTGAAAGGTTCGCCGACGCGCGTTGCGAAGTCGTTCACCAAGGGCGCGAAGGCAGCGGGCGAAGTGCACGAGTTAACCCCGGAAGAGGCAGTAGATTTGATCATAGAGAAGTTGCAAGAAAAATTCATCATCTAGCCATGGATATTAGCCAGTATAAGGACATATATGTGTTTGCGGAGCAACGGCATGGGAAGGTGCAGAACGTTGCGTTGGAACTGATAGGCAAAGCTCGTGAGTTGGCGGATGCATCGGGGCAGAAGGTGTACGCGTTGCTGCTAGGGCATAAGGTGGAGGAGCAGGCGCAGCTGCTGATAGAGCATGGGGCAGATGGAGTGGTGCTCGTGGATGCGGAGGAGCTTGAGACGTACCTGACGGAACAGTACGCGCAGGCCATCGATCAGGTGCTAGCGGCGAAGAAGCCCTACGCGGTGCTGTTTGGGGCGACGACCATCGGGCGTGATTTGGGGCCACGGCTCTCGGCGCGAGTGGTGACGGGCTTGACGGCGGATTGCACCGGCTTGGCCATCGGAGAGGATGGCAATCTGATGATGACTCGCCCGGCCTTCGGTGGGAATCTCATGGCCACCATTGTGTGCAGCGAGCATCGGCCCCAGATGTCGACGGTTCGGCCGGGCGTGATGCGCCGGCTTCCCAAGGATGCTTCGCGCAAGGGGACCATTGAGAAGTTCAGCGTGAAGTTCGACAAGTCGAAGTTTAAGGTGCGCGTGGTAGAGGAGGTGGTACGCCCGAAGACGAAGATTGATATTACCGAGGCGAATATTTTGGTATCCGGTGGGCGCGGGGTAGGTTCGAAGGAGGGTTTTGCGAAGCTGGAGGCGCTGGCGAAGGTGATAAACGCGCAGGTGTCCTCATCGCGTTCGATGGTGGATGCGGGGGTGATGCCGCACGATGTGCAGGTAGGGCAGACGGGTAAGACGGTGCGCCCGGGCGCGTACTTCGCGCTGGGTATTTCCGGGGCGATTCAGCATTTGGCCGGAATGGAGGAGTCGGACTACATCATCGCGGTGAACCGAGATAAGGATGCGCCTATATTTAACGTTGCGGATCTTGGTATTGTAGGCGATTTGCATAAGATAGTGCCGCTGCTCACGGAGAGGCTTGAGCGGATACGCGCTGAAAAGAATGCGAAGTAAAAGAGACGAGAAACCCCTTCTTTGCGCGAGCGGAGAAGGGGTTTTAGCAAGCGGCGATGGGGAAGGCGCTAAATGAAAGGAGGACTAGGGATGGAGTATAAATGGCTAAAGGAGAGCGACCCGGCGGTTGGGGTGCGTAGGGTGCAAATTAACCGCCCCGAGGCGCTGAATGCGTTGGATGCCGAGCTTCTCGGGGAGCTTGGCAGGTGTTTCGATGGGCTGCGCACGGAGCGCGCCGTGCGCGTGGTGCTGCTGACGGGTGTGGGTAAGGCCTTCGTGGCCGGGGCGGATATTAGGGCGATGGCCTCGATGAATGCGCGCGAGGGGCAGGATTTTGGGGAGCTAGGGGCGCTGACGTTCCGTAAGCTGGAGCAGCTGCCAATGCCAGTTATAGCGGTGGTGAATGGGTATGCCTTGGGCGGGGGGTGTGAGCTATCGATGGCGTGCGATATGCGGCTAGCGTCGGAGAAGGCCGTGTTTGGGCAGCCCGAGGTGGGGCTGGGTATATGCCCTGGGTTTGGCGGCACGCAGCGCCTACCCCGAATTGTGGGGATGGGTGTGGCCGCGGAGCTGCTGTTCACGGCGCGAAGTGTGCGTGCTGATGAGGCGTTGCGCATAGGATTGGTCAACGCGGTCTACGCGCCGGATGCGCTCGGCGCCGAGGCGCTGAAGCTCGCGGAGACCATCGCGGGCAAGGCGCCGCTGGCGGTGCGGGCCGCCAAGCGAGCGATGCAGCGTGGGATGCAGGCTGATATTGACACGGGCGTAGCGTACGAGAGCGCGGAGTTCGGGGCGTGCTTCGCGTCGGAAGATCAGAAGGAGGGGATGCAGGCCTTCCTGTCGAAGGGACACGCGGAGTTTAAGGGTTGCTAATAGGATGGTCCGCGGTTCGCTGTGTGGGCCACGGGCTGAAAATAGGAGGATAAATTATGAAGATTTGCGTTGTTGGAACGGGCACAATGGGGAGTGGCATTGTGCAGACGCTGTTGCAGAATGGGTTGGAAGTATTGCAGAAAGGGAGGTCAGACGCGTCGTTAAATAAATCGCGAGCTGGGATTGAAAAGAATTTGAACCGATTGGTGGAGAAGGGTAAGCTGGAGCAATCGGCATGCGCGAAGATGCTGTCGCTGCTGAAGACTACCAAGGACTACGGGGATTGTCGCGATGCCGATATAGTGATAGAGGCAATTTCCGAGGATATGGAGGTGAAGAGGGAGGTGCTGCGCGAGCTGGATGGCATATGCAAGGCGGGCGCGATATTGGCCACGAACACTTCGTCGCTATCGGTGACGGCGCTGGCGGCGGAGACGAAGCGGCCCGCATTTGTCATAGGGATGCATTTTTTCAACCCTGTGCCGCTGATGAAGCTGGTGGAGGTGATCCGCGGGCAGCTGACGAGCGATGCGGTGTTTGATACGGTGTCGAAGTTTGCGTCGTCGCTGGGCAAGACGCCCGTGGCGGTGAATGAGGCCCCGGGTTTCGTTGTGAATCGTATTTTAATCCCGATGATTAATGAGGGCGTTGGGATTTTGGCGGATGGGGTAGCGAAGAAGGAAGAGATCGATGAGGCGATGCAGCTTGGTGCAAACCATCCCATGGGGCCGCTGGCGCTGGCAGATTTGATAGGTCTTGACGTGTGCCTGGCGATTATGGAGGTGCTGTACACAGAATTTGGCGATTCTAAGTATCGTCCGCATCCGTTGCTTCGTAAGATGGTGCGCGCGGGCCTGCTGGGGAGAAAGAGCGGGAAGGGTTTCTACGACTACGAGAAGAAGTAAGATTGTGGCGAGGTTTTTTTTGGCCTGATGAACCGGGCATCGCCCTTGGGGGCGGTGCCCGGTTTGCGATTAGGGAGGAGGGCATGTGAAGCGTAGCGTTGCGGAAGAGTTCAAATTTTTTGAAAAAGTCTATAACTGTCTCATAGAGTATTATTTATAGGGTTATGGAAGGAGCGGGCGGTTCGATTTATCGGTGGACTTTTTGCGCGATTGAAAAAAGTTCGTACCTTTGCGGAAGAAAAGGAGAGGGGTAAAGCGGGGCGATGGGGATGGGGAGCATAGCTCAGTTGGTTCAGAGCATCTGCTTTACACGCAGAGGGTCATAGGTTCGAGTCCTATTGTTCCCACGGTTGTTGAGGATGACGCTATTCTGTGGGGTGGGACGTTCTTTGAAGGGAGTATAGCTCAGCTGGTTTAGAGCGCATGCATCACACGCATGAGGTCGCAGGTTCGAATCCTGCTATTCCCACTCTTCCGTAAGGCGGTAGCCGCGGTTGGGGTGAGAGAGGTTGCGCATTTCTTATGATGTCTGCATTTTCTCTTGGATGAAGGGGTGATGGTTTCGTTCGCCCCGTAGTGTGAGAAGTTCAGTTGGGGAGTTTAGCTCAGTTGGTTTAGAGCACCTGCTTGACATGCAGGAGGTCGCAGGTTCAAATCCTGTAGCTCCCACAGGGAGCTTTTTTTTTACCTATTATCGAGATGCGGGGGAGGTTGTATGGACGATTCATTTAAAGATTTTGGCCTGGCAGACGCAGTCATGCAGGGGGTGTCGATCATGGGATACGAGAGACCGACGCCGATACAGCGGGCGGCTATACCTCCCATTCTGTCGGGTCGCGACGTGCTAGGGTGTGCCCAAACTGGGACTGGCAAGACGGCGGCGTACCTGCTGCCGCTGCTCAGCCGGGTGGTTGATGGAGCGCTCGGTGCTGGTGGCGCGACGGCGGTGCTGGTGGTGTCCCCTACGCGAGAGCTGGCCATGCAGATTGATCAGCAGGCAGAGGGGTTCAGCTACTTCGCGAGCGTGTCGTCGATAGCGATATACGGCGGAAGCGATGGAAGGCAGTGGTCGGAGCAGAGCGAGGCGGTACGCCGCGGGGCGGATGTGCTGGTGGCAACGCCGGGGCGCCTGCTCCAATTCGTTGAGCTTGGGGTGGCCAAGCTCGATAGGGTGGGTGCGCTCGTTCTGGATGAGGCTGATAGGATGCTCGATATGGGCTTTTTGCCCGACATAAAGAGGATTGTGGGCCTACTGCCCCCCGATCGTCAGACCCTGCTTTTTTCCGCCACTATGCCTGAGGAGATTCGTCGTTTCGCCCGTGAGATTCAGCATGATCCGGTGGAGATTAGCCTATCGGTGAGCAAGCCGGCCGAGAAGATAAAGCAGGAGAAGGTGGTACTTGCTGAAGGGAAAAAAGTTGGTTTTATGTCCCGATTCTTTGAGGCGCATCCGGATGTGCAGAGCGCGGTGGTTTTTGTGGAGCGTAAGACGACGGCCAGGCGTTTGGCGCAGGAACTCGTAAGGCGGAACCTGTCGGCCGTGGCCATGCACGCGGATTTGGATCAAGCGGAGCGAGAAGAAAATTTGCGGCTATTTAAAGCCCGGCAGGTGCGTATTCTCGTTGCGACGGATATCGTGTCGCGAGGGATAGATGTGGAGGACATCGCGCTGGTAGTGAATTTTAACGTGCCGCAAACGGTGGAGGCGTACGTTCATAGGGTTGGGCGGACGGCAAGGGCGGAGAATAATGGATGGGCTTTGACGCTAGTCGGCACGGAGGAGCGTAGGGCTATGGGGGATATAGAGAAGTTCCTGGGAGCGGATGTGAAAGTGCTTCCCGACGCGGAGCTTTTGATGCCGTCGGAGGAGGGGGCCGTGCTCGAGCAACCCTCGGCGAGACGCTCTACGAGGCGAACAACGAGGAGCGGCAGACGTAGGGATCAAGGAGGATCACCTTCTGGGAAAGGTCAGCGGAGGGGTGCGAATTCATCGCGCGGGGAAGCTAGGACCCAGGGGCAGACTACGGGTAAGCGTGTAGGGCGAAACCGTTCGGGGGGTAGGCCAAACGATCCCGGGAAGAAAGAGTAGAGAATCTGGATTGCCTGTAGACAGGCGTATTTCTACCTCGAAACGTGATAATTTCGAAAGGAGACGGAGTTTAATCCAGATTTTGCAGGCTATGTTCGTCCCGTCCATCTTGCCCATGAGATTGTACATTTAGGCGGGTTGCAGCTGCGCAAAGGCGTTTAGATGGAAGAGGGCGCGGGCTATGTCGCTAAGACGTTTTGGGGTGCTGGTGCAAATTTTGTCAGTACTAGTCTGTTTTTTTTACCCGATTCGCTAGTATGTTAGCCATACTGAGGCGGTTAAAATGGGTGATGGGTGGATGCGCGCCGCGACTCGCGTGGTTCGATCGGCAAAGCTTTGCGCGAAGAATATTTTCTGACATCCTTGCGCTGGGTGCAGCTATGGGGGATGGTGCGAGAACCATCGTGGGGTAGGGGAACGCTACGCGGGGTGCATCCGTAATGGGTACAATAAAAGGATGCGCACCGCAACTTAGGAAGTTACGGTGCGCATCCCCGTTTTCTACAGCCGGTCTCTCGATGGTAGAGAGTAGAACGTTCGTTTACTCCTCGTTGGCTAAAGCCTCCGCGAGCTCCTCGGTTATTTCAAGGTTGTGATAGACATTCTGCACGTCGTCAAGATCCTCAAAGTCTTGCTCCATACGCATGATTTTCTTCGCCTCATCGAGAGGTAGCTCTTTAGTGTCGTTGGGGATCCGCTCGAGGGCCGCATTTTTTGGCGTGATTCCCAGTTTATCGAGCGTGGCCTGCATGGCGCCGAAGTCTTCCATCGCGGTGTAGACTATGACTTCCTCGTCGCCGATCTCAATTTCATCAGCCCCACCCTCTATGAGCTCGAGCTCGAGGGCCTCGACGTCCAGCCCTTTCTCCGCGATGGACTCTTTGGTAAGCGTGAATACGCCTTTCTGCACAAAAAGAAAACTGAGAGAGCCGTTGGTACCCAGCGAGCAGCTTCTCTTTGTGAAGATGGAGCGCACCATGCTGACCGTTCGGTTATTGTTGTCGCTTAGGCATTCGATAACAAACCCGATGCCCGAGGGGCCATACCCTTCGAAGACGAGCGGCTGCAGGTTTTCAGGCTCTTTGTCCGCCCGATTAATGGCGCGTTCAATGTTGTCTTTCGGCATATTAACGCCTTTGGCATTATTGACCGCCATTCTTAGACGGGGGTTGCCTTCGCTGTCGGCGCCTCCCTCCTTGACGGCGACGGTGATTTCCTTGATTATACGGGAGAACTCCTTGCTGCGCTTCGCGTCGGCAGCCCCCTTCTTGTGCTTAATGGTAGACCATTTATTGTGCCCAGACATAGAATTTTTCTTTCTTTTCGCGCTGCAAATATAGTAAGAGTAGGGCGAATTATTGGCGCGATGCCCTATTTGCGGTGTTGGCGAGACGGGGGTGATATGTTTATTGCTTGTATATTTAATTAGTAATAAGGTTATTACGATGCTTTTCTGTAATTTGGTTGATGGCGAGGCTGGAACGATAAAAATAGGGTCTGGTGGCGTGGGATAGAAAAGCTTGGATAGGGCGGAGGCTTGGATAGGGCGAGGCGGGAAGTATCTTTTGAAGAGTTTTCGGATTGGATAGGGGTTAAATTTCTGTTGTTTTTCTATCTTTGCGGTGTGGACTAAAATTGGTTTGTATGGTAATGCAACGAGAAGAGGAACCTCCGCCGAGCGGTGCGATACGGCAGGAAACGCGTCGAGAGGGTGTCGAAGGTTCGGGAGAACAAGGGAACGTTCTGCTGGTTCCCACAGATTTTTCGGAAGAGTCGGGGTACGCGCTGAAGCATGCGCAACGTTTGGGGCGTTCGATGGAGCTGCCGGTGGTGCTGCTCCACGTTATGGGCGATGGGGAGCAGGAAGAGGTGGAGCTAGGTCGGCTGCGAATGCTGGCAGAGTGCGTTTTTGGGCGGGGGTGCGAGGGGGTTTTGATGCGATTGGCGCGGGGCGTTGTGAGCGAGGTTGTACCGAGAGAGGCGAGTGCGGTTGGGGCAGAATACGTGATACTGGGATCGCGCGATGCGAAAAATCCGGTGGAGCATAAGCATTCGACGTCGCTCAATTTGTTGCGGACGGGGAAGGTTCCCTACGTTACGGTGCAGCAGAACACATCGGTGCGCAGCTATCAGGACGTAGTATTGCCCATTGATTACACAGATGAGAGCCAAAAGCATTATGGCTGGCTGGATAGGCTGTGCTGCTACTTTGAACCGACGTTCCACTTGGTTCGGCCGGATGTCAACGAGCCGGAGCTAGAAGAGCGGGTGGACGAGAATGTAACGAAAGTGATGTCCCTCCTGTCGGAACGCGGGATTCCGCATACGGTGCGAACCGTTCCCGGGGATTCGGACTACGCGCTGGAGATACTGCAGGTGGCACGTGAGTTGGAGTCGGATTTAATCGTAGTGATTACATCGGTAGATCCGAGAAAGAAGGGGAGTTACATGCTGGAGCCCCATGCACGGAGGTTGGTGCTACAAGCGGCGGAAATTCCTGTTATGACGGTAAATCCGGAGTAGTGCGTGGAACGGAGCTGTGAGGAGCTACCCGATAGTAGAGAGGAGAGAACTAGAGATGATAGAGTTGGTGTTTGCTACCCATAATGAGCATAAGCTAGAAGAAGCGCGGGCGTTGCTGTCGGGGGTGGCGGAGCTGCATATGCCGAGAGAATACGGTTTGACAGAAGAAATTCCAGAGGATTTCGATACGATAGAGCAGAACGCGCAGCAAAAGAGTGAGTTTGTGTATACGGCGATTGGGAGGGATTGCTTTTCGGACGATACGGGTTTAGAGGTGGAGGCCCTTGGCGGAGCGCCGGGCGCCTACTCCGCGCGGTATGCAGGGGCTTCGTGCAACGCGGATGCGAACGTGGAGAAGCTACTGCGCGCGCTGGAGGGCCAGAAGCATCGGGCGGCGCGTTTCCGTACGGTGGTGGCCCTGGTGCTAGGCGGAGAGCGGTATATGTTCGAGGGATGCGTGGATGGTGAGATTCTGACGTCGCGCAGGGGGGAGGGCGGTTTTGGTTACGATCCGGTGTTCCGACCGTACGGCTACGCGAAGAGCTACGCGGAGATGTCGCTGGCGGAAAAAAATGGTTTGAGCCATAGGGCGCGGGCGATGCAGGCGTTGCGGCAGTTTTTAGAGGGCGTGGCTGAACGGCATTAAGCGTGGAGAAGGCTGTGCGGGTAAGAGTGATTTTGGGTCTTACGCTGCTTTGCAGCGCGCTGGGTTACGCCTGGGGGGCTGGAGCGATGGCCTCGGTCAGAGAGGTGTGGCGCGATAGCTACAGCTATGAGCTCTGCCGCGCGGTGCATTTTGGACGGACGCAGGGGGTGGTGCTCATGCCGAGCGCAGTGTGCCTTTGGGACTACGCGAGCGGGGAGGTGCGCAAGATTTCTACATGCAACTATTTGTCCACGGCGCGCCCGGTCTCCGCGACCCTTGATGATAGGCGGGGGGTGCTGTACGTGGGGCATGCCGATGGAACCATTGATGCTGTGCGGGGAGAGGAGTCATTGCGAGTTGTGGGTCTGCGTAATGAGCTGCGGTCTGATAGCATGGTGTCGATCCGTGCGCTTGCGGTGGATGGGGAGCGCCTCTACGCATTGCAGGGAGAACGGGTTTTAGAGATGCGTGCCGGCCAGGATTTTGATGTGGAGGACCAGATTCATGTGTGGCTCGGGGGAACCATGGTTTATCCGAAGTGTCTTTTCGCGTCGGGCGGGCAGCTGTATGTTGGTACGAATCGGGGTGTGGTGAAATTTACGCTGCCAGTAAGGGGGAGGAGGGAGTACCAGCGGTTGGGAGACTTGACCGATGAGGTGGTGTCGTTGGTGCGGGCGGGGAAAGAGCTTTTGGCGCTGCGCGAGAGTGCCGGGCAGCGAGGGTTGCATGTGTGGGATGGTTCGGCATGGAGGGAAGTGGGCATGGCAGTCGGAGAGGTTCCTGTAGGTATTGTTCAGGGGGGTGATGGCAATGCGTACTGCGTGACGAATCGTGGGTTATGGAAATATGGTGGTGGGCGGCTGTCGGAAGAGATCTGCGCGTTGCCTTACGACGCGGTAGGCGGTGGGGCGGATGCGAATGGAAATTTTTTCGTGGGGTTCCGGGAAAGAGGAGTGCAACGTTTTTATGGGGGGGTGTGGCGAAGGCTGCTCGATGAGACGCCACGGTTTGTTTCTGTGTATGCCGCTGCTGCCATGGGCAACGCTGTAGTTTTGACGGAAGGGGACGCGCATGTGGAGAGTGAACGTCCGTTCAAACTGTTTTTCTGGAAAGATGGGTATGGACGTAATGTTGAGTTAGCCGGCGCGAAGAATGCTGGAGAGGTTGTTGTGGTGGATGCCCAGGAGGAACGATACCTGGTGTGTTCGGACATTGGGGGGGTGTATGAATTCCGGGGGGATATGCCGGTTGCGCGCTACGATGATGGAAACTCCGCATTGATGTCCCTGGGAGGAAAAACGAAGGTGTGGAGCGGAATAGCTCTGACTGATGGGAGCTGGTGGTTCTATAACGCTAGCAATGTTCGTCCGTTGGTGGTGCGCGATGCGCAGGGTAGGGGGCGCTCGTCCCCTTGGGCGGCGAGTAGG
>JABCPG020000018.1 GCA_013333195.2 Bacteroidia bacterium | reverse complement strand
GAACTCATACAGATTCCCCCCACGCATCATGCACGCGTACGAGCGCAGCTCCCCCTCGCCCCCATCCATCACTACGCACACCTCATCAGCCGGGGCGGTGACATTGATATTTATGAAGACTTCACCCCCCTCCTGCGTGAATTCCTTCTTCACGACTTTCGTTCGGGTATCGCCAGTGTACCCCTTACCCCGGTAAAGGGCCCTGGTAGGGCTGAAATCGAGGATTGCCGTATATCCTTCCGGGGCCGTAGCGCTATACACTCTATATATTGCTTGCCCACTGCCCTGCGCAAAGAGAGAGTCCACAACGAGCAGCAAAACGCCCAGGGACAAACAGCAACGGTTAGTAAATTTCATCATTCAAAAACGTATAAAAAATGGGGGGAATGCCAATGAACGGATAAGGCAAATGTAATAATTTTCCTAAAGAAAAAAAATAAAATTACATATTAGAAGACAAAACGCTCTGACAGTCAACACAATAACTATGTGTAAAATCAACTACAATAAAGTCATAAACATGAACCTCATAGTCGCCGATTTGGGTTGAATTCCAACCATTTGACCTGTTGCAGGCGTGACACGTGCGCAATAATCGTTTCACGATACCCCGTAGGGTCGCGAAAATTCGGCACACGGCCGCGCATAATGAAAGGTCGCACGAGCGACCAATCCATACTGCCGTCCTCCCCGTCTTTTTATCTCCATCGGATGCCCGCTTGCTGATGCTGCAAATCCTCCAGATGCCACGCCTCCATCTCTGCCTGCAGTCACGTAGTCCATTTGGGCTACGGAGAATATGCCACAGCCCTTCTGAACCATTCTACGCAAGAGGGAGAAAAACACTCTACAGATGGATGCAAATTCCTTAAAATGAGCTGATTCACCACTGATGATATTCCAAATCACTGAAGTGGAATACCCCATCGTTTCAAAATTATCCCGCGCTGAAACTACATAAACTTGGCTCTCTTTTTCTGCTTTCCTTTCCACAAAGCAGCATTTCAAATGCTAAAATTACCGTAAAAGTTATACCTTTACACCACTATCAGAAGATACCTCCAACATTACAGGGTGTAACCGTATATCATTAGGTTTATTGACTGCCAAGAGTAAAAAAGGTTGCAATAGGGGATTGCAGACTTCCTGTATCAAAATGGGGTTTTTGTAAACCCTATTCTATATCCTGCAGTACCCAAAAAACAAAGCTGATTAAGAATGAGCGTTCTTGCTACACATACAATCGAGCAACTGGATAAGACATTAAACTTACAGGAATGGGCATTCAGAAGACACTAATGCCACTTGCTAAGACCATAATACTTTCCCATTACCTGCCACTCACAAATGATCTAGAAGAATATGGTGGAAAAAATTTTTGAATATGGTGCACTGGCACCTAGCAGCCATAATGCCCAAATGTGGCGTATCGTCAAAGAGAACGAGAATCTTTATAGAGTTGAAATGGATTCTCTCTGGAGACTTAAAGCTGTAGACCCACGCAACCGAGAAGCGTATATAAGTATTGGGTGCTTCCTCCAAAATTGTATTTATGCGGCCCCCCATTACGGCGTCACAACTGAAACTTCAGTGAAAGACACCAAAGCATATCTAACCTTTTCTAAATGCGACGTGGAAAGGGGGGGCTCAGAGTATAGCCTTCATGATATTGAAAGACGGCATACGTGCAGGCAGAACTTCCTGAACAAACCCATTTCAGATGCTATCATTCAAAAGTTGACCTGCTTTGAAAATGCAAAATACATTGATAGGAGGACGGATAAGGGACGAGAGCTATCAAGGTTAATAGTCAATAGTAACAGGGTGCAATTCTCCTCCGAAAGATCAATGGAAGAACTTTCTTCCTTTATATCTTTAAATAAAGATGACATAAAGAGAGGGAGAGGCCTTACGCTGGAGAGTTTAGGGCTGAATAGTATTGAACGCTTCTTCTTCCGAATGCTCTATGCCAAGAAGAACTTTGCGGGAAATAAATCCTTTTTTTCATCTTCAATAAGAGCGACAAAAAAACAAGTAGAGAATTGTTCCGGTTTCTTTGTCATCTTCGCACAAAGAGATTCTCCCGAAGAGCTGATAAAAACAGGAATGCAATTAGAGCATTTTTGGCTGAAACTAACTGCCATGGGGATTTCAGTTCACCCCATGAGCCAGCCTTTGGAAGAAGTTCCTGATGAAGTTGCCCATATGTTCCCTAATTCAGGAATCCCTGAAATGATTTTACGGGTTGGATATTGCAAAAAAGAATACCCTTCCCAGAAATTAAGGAAAAGGATAGAGGTCCATGCCGATTGAATTCTTTTCATGGCACTAACAAAATGACAGTTTTCGCATAGCAGTCGGTTGATGCTAAAGAGACCTTAAAAAATTTTCCTCGCGGGTGGGATGTAGAAAGGGGTGTCACCGCCGTGATAATTCTGCAAAGTACATCGCCAGATGAAAAAGCGTTGAGCAACCACTAGCCCCATGAGATAGATTTCTCTTCAGCACAGCCTACGGTGCGTTTCACCTACCTCCTGAAGTCGCTTGCCTACATCTAGTTGCTTCATTTTGCGCATTTCTTTGCTTGAGATTTCGCATTCCAGAATTAAGTTCGCCCTTTTCAAGGAGTGCTACCACATCTTCACGCTAGTAACATCACCGATGCCCAATTGGTATAAAGGGCAACACGGACGTGTCTCAAAAGTGCTGAAGCAGCCGTTTGCAGATGTTCTATATCACGCACCCCCGTTGCGCAGCTAGTCGTGCATTTCGTGGCGAAGTCCGAAATGGTGGTCTCTCATACAAGAAGCCAACTATTGATACTCCCTCCCAGTTTTTCCCAAGCTAAGATTTCGATGACTGCAAATCTCCCGTCAATACCATTCTAACTACTATTTTCCCCTTTTGGTGCAGCGGAAGCATCATCGAGCCTGTGATGCATACGCAGGGATGCAATGCCTATGAAGCAATGGAACACCTCGCCTTAGGAAAAGCGATAACCCTCAAGCCCTTCTCATTTCAACGTAAAGCGCACATAGAACAGAGAAGAGGCAAACGGCACTCCAATAATGCAGGACACAATCCCTCTACCAGCAAAACGCAACCCACATCTGCAAAACTATTTCCGATCGATACGTAAGATAAAGCATGCTGTAGCAAGTCCCTACCCCCCATTACATTCACTACGAGGTAGAAGGACGCGAATACACCGTCATCTGCTTTCCCAATCACGCAGTAAGATACGAGGTTTGGGATGACAAAATATTCAAGAGTACAATCGCCCCAACGGATATACCCTCGTGTCTACAGGAAAAAACGCACAACGCTTCTCCTTGCATCCTCGAGAGCTTTATGGTCCTCCATTCCCTTCTCACGATCAAAGTGAAAGGAACCGCCCCTTCCTTGCGCTGCCCCTTGTCAGCGTCCCAGCTCAAACCATAACGTATCTCCACGAGAACGGCTCCGACTCGGTCCGAACTTTCCTCAACAACGCCCCGGTAGGACGGTAGGTACTTCAATCCATCCAATCGTCAGGCATCAAGGCAAAGAAAATGAGCCAACACTATACCAGGAACATAGACCTTAACGAACGGCACATCGCCCAATATAAGCAGCAAGAAATGCGGTAGCGAAAGGTCGTTCTAATCAAACACAACATGAGATAATCAACGGGGATGAAAAAATTGATTTGCCACGCGAATTGAACCATTCCGTAGGATCCGTTAATTCACAGATACTTGCTAAGCTTAGCAGTAAAGCTGCCTCTACCAAATAAGAAATAAGCCAAGCAGAACAAATGAAACGATCTGAAAATTCACAGCATCTCGCTGTCGCTCGCAAGCACTCGCTTCCGAATCTTTAAACGAAATAAGGGATACCATGAAAGTCGAACGATTTATACGTGTGTGTACATCGTTTGCTCGCTACCCCGCGGAAACATTGGCCCGCAACCAACAGCAAAACGCTCCAGGCCTAACAGCAACGATTAGTAATTTCCATCATCTGAAAAAACGTATAAAAACAGAATCGTTACGGGCAACGAAGCGCTACAAACGCAATAAAATCTCTTCAAATGCAAATATTTCTAGAAGTGACAAATAGGAAAAGCGCTGATAATTAATCAAATATAAGCACGTAAATTAGCCACACCATGTGAGTCGCAGGGAGCTGCTACTCAAACCTTACGCTCTCGCCAGCATTCATTCGCGCCACTATCGCGGAGGGCCCCAGCATCATCGCCACAGTAACCGCGATCGTGATCGCGTTCACCGCTACCACAAGCGCCACGGAGAGAGAAACCGGCACGCGGTCGATGTAGTAATCCTCAGGATTGAGGCGAACGACCGCCCAGCGGCGCTGGGCAGCGAGCAGAGCAAGCCCCACAGCATTGCCAATAAGAAGCCCTCGCAGGAGGATATAGACCGCCTGCATAATGAAAATCGCCCTTAGCTGCCGGCCCCGGGCGCCCAGCGCCTTTAGCAATCCGACCATGCGCGTCCGCTCCAGAATCAGGATGAGCATCGCGGTGATCATGTTCACCCCCGCCACGGCCAGCAGCACCGTGAGGAGCACGACCACATTGACATCCATGAGGTCGAGCCAACCGAATAGGGAGGCGTACCGATCGCGCATATCCACGACGCGAAGCAGCTTCCCTTCGCGCTCCAGATTTTCATCCACCGCCTCCACCGCAGAGGCCACAGCCGCATCGGCATCGGCCATGCCACGGGCATGTACCTCATAGCCACCGATTTGGGTTGAATCCCAGCCATTGACCCGCTGCAGATGGACCATATGCGCAAAGATGTAACGCGCATCGAAGTCAGTTAGCTGGGTGGAGTAGACCCCCACGATATCCATCTGCCGAACCCTTGGGGGGTTCTGCACGAAGTAAACCGTCAGCCGTTGGCCGGTATCCAAATCGAGACGCTCGGCGATAGCCTCGGAAATAATCGTTTCACGATACCCCGCAGGGTCGCGAAAATTCGGCACACGGCCGCGCGCGATGAAGGGTTGCATGAGCGACCAATCCATACTGCCGTCCACCCCCTTCACGATACACCCCTGCATCGATTCTGACGTTTTGATAACACCGCCCTTCAGCACGAAGGGAAACGCTGACCGCAAGGAGGGGATTTCCAGCAACCTATCGTAGAGAAACCCGTTTCGCTCAATGGGGATCTGCTCTAGCGATGCGTTACCATCAAGGTTAACTACCTGAACATGACCCACAAACATCGTTGCTCTGGAAGCAATTTCCGCCTGGAAACCACGAGCCACCGACACCGCTACAAGCATTGCGCCCACGCTTATAGCCACAGCGATAGTGGCAATAGAAAGGAAGGGTTTCGACATCCGATGAGCGGCCTTTCCGCTAAGCTGCAACCGGCGTGCGATGAAATAAGGGAAACCCCAGTTGGCTCTACGCCTGCAAGCTACCTTTTCACGAGCAAAGCACATACGAACTAAGCACCCACGTAGGGATTAAACAATTACACAGCCTTACGACGCACGTACACCTGGTTCGCCTCAACCCGCTCAACGATCACCTCGCACCCCTGCTCAATCAAACCCTGCAACGAAATCGCATCGTACGTTTTCCCATCTAGAACCACTTTGCCGGAGGGGCGTAACACGGTGTCAGCAACGCCTACCCGCCCCGCAAGCGCACCATCATGCACAGCCACTCCCACATACCCCTTCTCCAATGACAGTTCGCTACGTAGCGCCAATGCAGGTATCCTGGGAGACTTTATCAAAGCGCCCCCGAGAGCAACGCAACCAAACACGCTCAAAGTCAGCGCGCCCACAACTACGGCGACGGCGCGCAAAAGCATAGCCCCGCTTTCAGGCCGCCATTCAAATACTACCGCATTATCAACCAGCGCGAGCGAAAGTCCCGCAACAATGGCGATAAGCCCCAAAATCCCGACGACCCCGAAGCCAGGAATCACGAATATCTCGATAAGCAGCAGCAAGACACCCACCAGGAACACGACGAGATCAAGATTCTGCACAAGACCATCAATGTAGAGCGGGATGAAGAAAGCGGCCGCAGCCCCTAACGCCACCACCAGCGGGAAACCCACACCCGGCGTTTGCAGCTCAAAATATAGTCCACCCACAACGAGCATGATAAGAATACCTGAAACAATGGGCGAGAGGAAAAAACTCTTCACCCTATCTACACCAGTAGGTTCGAAACGCTCGAGATGGCTGCCCGCCATGTCATAGTGGGCAAGGATTTCCTCCACGCTCCCGAACTGCCCTTCGCAATACCCATTAGCAATCGCCTCCTCAGTGGAAAACGTTAAGACCTTCCCCGAATCAACCACCCCGGGCACAGACAACGCCGGATCCACCATAGCCTCCGCGATGCTGGGATTTCGCCGATAGACCAAGGAATCGCGCCCCCCCTCTGTGCGCACCGCTCTTTTTCCCGCAGCCTGCACTGTGCTACGCATCATGCTGCGCATAAAGCTTTGATACTTATCCGGGACTGGCATACCATCAGCTCCACTCACAACCGTAGCAGCACCCATACTGGCCCCTTGACGCATGTAAATGCTATCGCACGCTAGCGCGATCAAGGCACCGGCTGAAGCCGCTTCGTTGTCAATAAACGCCCACACGGGTGCGTTGTAGTTGAGCAGCGCGCTACGCATAGAGTCCGCCATATCAAGCTGCCCGCCGTACGTATTAATCGAAAGGATCACGAGCCTAGCACCCCGCTGCTTCGCCACCTCCAACCCTCTAGAAAGCATATGCCACGAAGCTCTGTCGACAGGCGCACGCATGTCGATAAGGAACACATCGGCATCTTTTCCCTTCGCGGTCTGCGAACCACATAATGAGAGCGCCACACAAAACGATACCAGCAAAGAATGAAGCAAACGCACCATGGCTACAGAAGTTTTTTATACCTAAAGATGAGAAGAACAACCAATGCCGCGAGAGCCATCATCACCCAGGCGAAAAGGTAACCATGCTGCCAATGCAGCTCCGGCATAATATCGAAGTTCATCCCATACACCGAAGCGATAAGCGTGGGGGGCATAAATATTACAGATACGACGGTAAATGTTTTCGTGACACGGCTAAGGCGGATGTTAGTCAAACTCATGTAGGCATCCTGCAAAAAGTCGAGCCTGCCAAAGCTGAAGTCAGTGTGATTGAGCAAAGAGTTTATATCCTTCAGCATTACAGCTAGCTTTGGGGCTAGCTCATCAGGGAAACGATTGCTTTTACTAATACTGCTGATGACGCGCTGTTTATCCGTAATGTTTTCTCGCATCAGCATGGTACTTTCCTGCAGCGTACTGATCCGATAAATGTTCGCCTCATCATTGCCCCCATCCCTCGCCACATTAAGATGGCCGCTAATTTCCGAGATTTGCTTTGCAATCTCTTCGGCCATATCCGCATCGAGATCAATACGCGTTTCAAAGAGGGCCACCAACACATGATAGCCAGTTGAAAAAGCTTTGGGATTGTATCTCAACTTCCGCATGGTATCGCCGAACGTACGTAAAATCTCTTTGCGGGTAGAAATCAATATGCCATCCTTCAAGATATATGAAGTTGAGGCAGACACATATTCACCGTCACGGCCGACTAGGAAGTTAGAGTTCGCAACGATACGATCGGTCATTTCGGCATAACGAGAGGAGCTCTCGATTTCCTCACTCTGCTGCCAGGTTTGTATGCTCACACCGAAGAACTGTTCCACTTTCTCTCGCTGATTGTGGGTAGGATCGACGAGATCCACCCATAGCAAGTCACTGTAGGCAATCGTATCGAGTAAATCTTCATCTACCTCGTAGACGATATCATCGTCAACTCTGTAAAATATAGTTATCATCTCAAGCCCTTTCCGTGGGAACTCTCCGAGCTCAACTTTTACCGTCCGCCAATAACTCCGCACCCAACGCAAGGAAATGCTTCAAGCCCTCACGCATCCCATGCGTAAACGAATAGTCGATATTTTCACGCAGATAGCGTAAAGCCTCAGCATAGGAACAGGGTAACCCCTGCCGCGCAGCACGATAGGTAATAGCTTCCTCGATGCGCGACACCCCCCAAGCCAGATCTTGGTTCAGCGCTGCCTCAATCTTTGGAAGCGAAGCCCCCTCGCCAGCCCACACCGCAAAAACGAATGGCAAGCCGGTGAAGTCTTGCCACTCAGCAGCCAAATCATAACACACCCTATAACGGCTCCGCTCGCTAAAAACTTTATCTCCAATCAACACGACACCCTCTTCCGGCGATAAACCCGCGTTCAACCTCCGGAAATCCAACGTTTCCCAACAAACCTCAACCTTCCAATAGTATCGCGCTAAGACCTGCGCCAACAGCACAGAGGTGCGCGAGTGCGGGTCCAAATAGACTTTACGTATTTTCGAAAGCGGTTGGTGCGCACATAGACACACGCTATAAACCTCGCGGGTTGCACCAATGCAATACTCCCCGATAATCTGAGCCTGCGGCACCGTATGTAAAGCCCCTACCGGCATAAGCGCAAATGCCACACTCCCCTCCCTCAAGCGCTGCGCAGAGCAGGACGGCACCTCAAGATCAACAGACCACAATGCGGCGTTAGGTCCCTTTTGCAACCCATAAACCAGCGGTAATGCATTAAGATAAGAAACCGCAGAGACTCTCATTCCGAGGCAATTGACTATACTTACGCCTAGACCGTCATAATTTCCTTTTCCTTTGCCGCAGTCTCCCCATCCACACGTTCATTGAAGCTATCCGTGATTTTCTGCACCCGATCCATGGCCACCTTCACCACGTCTTCCGCCAGACCCTCTTTTTGCAACTTTTTCAACGTATCGTTAGCCTCTCTCCTCGCATTACGCAAAGCCGCCTTGGCATTCTCGCCTTCACCCTTAACCTGCTTAACGAGTTCCTTACGTCGCTCCTCAGTGAGAGGGGGTATCGGCACGCGAATGATCTCACCGTTATTCTGCGGATTAAAACCCAGATTCGCAGACATAATCGCTTTTTCTATCACGGGTAGCAAATTCTTTTCCCAGGGCTGCACAGCAATTGTACGCGCATCGGGAGTACTCAAACTAGCCACCTGCTCAAGGGGCGATAACGCGCCATAATAATCAATCTTTACCCCACTAAGCATAGACGTTGAGGCCTTACCCGCACGGATAGTAAGCAGCTGCCCCTGAAGGTGGGCCATAACCTTCTTCATTTGCTCCTCCATCAGGGAGATACACATGTCCTTATCCATATTCAAATCAGCTTTTAAATTATATTTCTCTACCGAATCAACGTACCCTCCGCCTCGCCATTCGCGATTCGCAACAAAGCTCCAGGCCTGTTAATATTGAACACCACAATCGGCATCCCATGCTCACGACATAACGTAAAGGCCGTTAGATCCATGACACGGAGCTGCCTCGCGTACGCTTCGTCATACGACAGACGCTCAAACCTCACCGCATCAGCATGCTTTTCAGGATCCCGATCATACACACCATCAACCCTAGTCCCTTTGGCGAAGAGATCACACTGCAACTCACAAGCCCGTAACGCTGCCGCAGAATCCGTAGTAAAGTAGGGATTTCCAGTGCCCCCTCCAACGATCGCAACCTTTCCGTCCCGCATCGCATTCCTGGCATTATCGACAACATAGTACTCAGCTATTGGGCCCATGGGGACGGATGTAAAGACCTCGGCAGGTTGCCCCAACGATTCAAGGACCTGAGAGAACGCCAAGGAGTTAATGACCGTCGCCAGCATTCCCATCTGATCACCCTTTACACGCTGAAACCCTTCCGCAAGCCCCTGTGCACCTCGAAATATATTGCCACCGCCAATCACGATGGCCACTTCTGCCCCATTCTCCGTAGCCGACTTCACCTCAGCCGCAAATCGCTGCAAAGCCTCTGGAGCAAGTCCTCGTTCCGAAGCACCACCAAGCGACTCACCGCTAAGTTTCAACAGTATACGCATCCTATATATTCCTTTCCACGCTTATTCACACCCCATAACGCTGCAAAGGTAGCAGTTTTCGATGTTAAAACTATAATGTTAAGGAAATCATATCAGTTTTCAAAGAACTATTAACAGACCCTCGCATCACAAGCAAATGCACATTGTTCACCACCAATGGAACTTGCAAAGGCATGCGCTCTACCAAAAGAACTATGCGTCCAAACAGCGACGCAAGACCTTTTCTGCACGCAAATGCCACTACAGAACATCTCACGCTCAAAACATCAGACCTCAGTTTACCCTCCCGCCAAACACCACAAGCCAAGAACGACACAGGAACTGAGCAGTTGGGATCCATAAATGCATAGAAACGCGTATCCAGAAGCAAATCCTCTACCGCTTCTTTTCACCCATTCCATACGAGTAAGCTACGGGAGCCTAACGCCCACAGCAGAATATTCTCCACAGAACAGGCTGCAGCATGGAAATCAATTCGCCCGCAGCCTAGAGATCAGAAAACAGCAGGAAGACAGAACAAAAGAAAGAAGCCCGCCAGAGGGGGGGCAAAGCTCTACACTGGAAAATGCTCTGCACGTAATCTAGAAGCGTGAAAGCAAAAATGTGTCAGAACACAAGAGGGAATATCCCGAGAGAAGAGGCTAAGGCCAACAGTAGAAAGCAATCCTTTCGCGATACAGGAGCGCGAAAGCAGAAAAGGGACGGAACGCAACAGAGAACAGCCGAGCAAGAGGGCTGATTAAACATGGGGAAAATGCTCTACGAGCAATCTAGAAGCGTGAAGTCAAATACAGGTCGGGACGCAGGAGAGAAGATCCCGATAGAAGGCGCCCGCGGCAACACTAGTTTCAGGATGGGTGGGCTAATATGG
>JABCPG020000017.1 GCA_013333195.2 Bacteroidia bacterium | reverse complement strand
CTCCCTGCCCATTCATTCGCATATCCAAAGGCCCATCCGCACGGTACGAAAACCCCCTGTCCGGAGTATCAAAATGGTGCGACGACACACCCAAATCTGCCAACACTCCATCCACCTGCGCAATCCCATAGTAGCGAAGCCAGTTCCGCAAATACCTGAAATCACTCAGCACCCCAACCGCGCGCGTATCATCCGTAAAACGCAGCAGCGCATCAGAATCCTTGTCAAAGCATAGCAACCTACCGGATGCCCCTAGCTCCCTTAATACCAAACTGCTATGCCCTCCACCTCCATACGTAAGATCCACGTACACCCCCGATGGGGCTACTGACAAACCTACTACGCTCTCACGTAGCAACACCGAATCGTGGTACGCCATACCTACTTCCCTCCTTTCGCTTTCGATACCTCCGGCGCGGAATCCATCTCCTTCGCTGTACTCCTCTTTCCGTACCTACGAGCAAATTCATCCGACGGCCATATCTCTATGTACGGCCCCATCCCAAGCAACGTCAGCTCTCCGCGCGCCGCGATCTCCTCCAGCTTACCGCGCGGAATGAGCAACCGCTCGTTCGAATCCAGTTGCAAATTCTCCACCGATAGGTAAAAATTCCGACGGACCTCCACCCCTTCTTCCGTGAATCCCACCCCAGATAGCCGCTCCTCCTCCATCTTCCTGAACGTCTCATCTGTGTATAGCTGCAATACCCTATCGTACTCGCCCGATTGAATGACAAACGAACCCCGATCCTCTTCTGTCATAAAACGGCGATACTGCGCCGGGAACGTTATCCGCCCCTTCGCATCAAGCTTACAGCTATATGTACCTCGAAAGCTGGTCATCTTCTCCACCAATTCAAACGCTAAGGTAAGACATTACCCCCCACTTTTCAACACTTCATCCCACTCCCACCCACCTCGCCTGCTACCGCATTTTTCTCACCCACCAATTCAACCCTTTCTCCTTCAAATACCTACAATTCGCTACACCTGTTTAAAACTATTTTCCGCTCCCCACGCCTCCTTCTACACCCTTGCGTAAGCACGCTTTCTTTCTTTTAATGAGTTAACTCTCATGCAATCAAAGCAATAAAAATACGGATGAAAACCTCAACAAAAGGCACACACTTTCTAAAGAAAAATCCTTCGCTCAGCAAGGATTCGTAATCTTTTACCTTTAACCCTCCCCGAAATTCAATAGCCTCTTACACACAACTTTTACTGGAAGCAAACTTCCCCAAACTGATAGAAGTCGCCGCCCATCGCGAGAAAAGCGACTGTAGCTTCGAACGAACAATGCGGGGATGCCGTGGCAACATAAAAAGATAATCGAGCAGTCTAAAAACCGCAATGAACGCAACGAATACACAACTCCCTACCGCATGCGCACCATCCAACGCATCGCTCCCGCATCTCCGCCGCGTACCCACTCCTCATCCAGTCACTACTCCAAGATAAACGCAAAAAAAGCCGCAGGCCTTTCCGCCCGCGGCTTACGCTTGCGCATGCCCCCGCGCCTACGCACCCTTTACCTGTCGTACCGCCTCAGCCACCGCCGCATCCACTCCTTCCGCGTTGCGCCCACCCGCCTGCGCGAAGCCGGGCTGGCCTCCACCTCCGCCTCCGATTAAAGTTGCAGCCTTCTTCACTATGTTCCCCGCGTGCAGCTTGCCCACAGCCACCAGCGCATCGCTAAAAGCAATGGTCAACGAAGGTTTTCCTCCATGCTGCCCCCCCAGAATCACCACCATATTATCTCCCTCAGCACGAATCGCCATGGCCACACCCTTCAGCTCTTCCGCCGTGCGATCGCCTAAATTTCGAGCCACTATACGCATGCCGTCCGCATCCTCGCACGTGCGCGCAAGCGACTGCGCCTCGTACGATGCCACCTGCCGCCGTAGCTCTTCAACCTCTTTACGCGCCGCGGCGTGGTCAAGCTGTAAACGCTCCACCATCTGCAACGGCTGCCCCTGGCCATGCACAACCCCATCTATCCGTGCAAGCGTATCTGCATTCTCAAAAATCAGACGCATCGCCGCCTCGCCCGCCACGGCCTCTATCCTTCGCACACCGGCCGAAATCGCGCTCTCCGATATAATCTTAAAAAAGCCGATGTTCCCCGTATTTCTCACGTGCGTACCACCGCATAGCTCCACGGAATCACCGAACTTCACCACCCGAACCCTATCTCCGTACTTCTCCCCAAAAAGGGCCATAGCCCCCATCGCCTTGGCCGCATTTATTGCCACATCTCGGAACTCCTCAATGGGTATAGCCCGGCGCACGAGCATATTCACAGTCTCCTCCACCTCGCGCAGCTCCTCAGCCGTTACCCGCTGAAAATGCGAAAAATCAAAGCGCAAGTGGCCCGGTGCAACTAACGACCCCTTCTGCTCCACATGCGCGCCTAAATGCTTGCGCAGCGCGTAGTGCAAAAGATGCGTCGCCGAATGGTGGGCTGCCGTATTGACCCGCTTTCCCGCATCTACTACCGCGTAAAAAACCGCCTCGGGACTTTCGGGCAAACGGTCGAGAACCACCAACGATTGATTGTTCTCCTTTATTGTGTTCTCCACCCGCAACACCTCGTTGGCAGACCGCAGTATACCGCAATCACCTACCTGCCCCCCAGATTCCGCGTAGAAGGGTGACCGATCCAAAATGGCCTGAAAGTACGTTTTCCCTTTTGCCGTAACCCGCCTCATTTTAGCAATATGGACTTCCGTCTCAAGCTCATCGTACCCCACAAACTCCGTGGCGACACCATCCCGCACCGCGATCCAATCGCCCGTCTCTACGGCCGCCGCATCTCGCGACCTCGCCTTCTGCTCCGCCATGCAGCGCGCAAAACCATCCTCGTCCACCGTCATCCCATGCTCTCGGAGCATTAGCTGCGTTAAATCGAGCGGAAAGCCAAACGTATCGTAAAGGGTGAACGCCGATGCACCATCGAGCCGCTTCGACCCACGCGCGGTGCATCGCCCAATTTCTTCTTCCAGCAAATGGATTCCCTGCTCCAACGTCCGAAGGAACGATGCCTCTTCTTCACGAATCACCCCCTCTATAAGCTGCCTTTGTGCCGCTAGCTCTGGGTAATTCCCCCCCATCTTCTCCGTAAGAGCACCCACCTGCGCGCACAGAAATGGTTCACGGAATCCCAGGAAGGAGTACCCGTAACGCACCGCTCGCCTCAGAATCCTGCGGATTACATATCCCGCCTTATTGTTAGAGGGCAGCTGCCCATCCGCGATTGAGAACGCCACCGCCCGCAGATGATCCGACACGACGCGCAGCGCCACGTCCGTTTCCCGCGTATCGCCGTAGCGCACCCCCGCGCTCCGCGCAAACCCGGAGATCAAATCCTGAAAAATATCCGTGTCATAGGTGCTGCGTTTCCCTTGCAGCACCATGCAGAGGCGCTCAAAGCCCATTCCCGTATCCACGTTGTGCTTCGGCAGAGCCTCCAGGCTCCCATCAGCCTTGCGGTTGTACTGCATGAACACGAGATTCCATATCTCTATAACCTCAGGGTTATCCTTATTGACAAGGTCGCGTCCGGGCACGCGCGCCCGCTCCGCATCCGCCCGTAGGTCTATATGGATCTCGGAGCACGGGCCGCAGGGTCCCGTGTCGCCCATCTCCCAAAAATTATCCTTTTTCGACCCCAGCAGCACCCGATCCGATGGTAAAAAATTTTGCCACATCGCCTCTGCTTCCTCATCGCGTGGAACTCCCTCTTGCGCATTCCCTTCGAATACTGTGGCGTACAGGCGCGACTTATCAATCTTAAATACCTCCACCAGCAACTCCCAAGCCCACGCTATTGCCTCCCTTTTAAAGTAATCACCGAACGACCAATTCCCAAGCATCTCGAACATGGTATGGTGATACGTATCGTGCCCCACCTCTTCCAAATCATTCTGCTTTCCCGATACCCTTAAGCATTTCTGCGCATCTGTCTTCCGCAACGCATCGGGCTGCCGTAGCCCAAGCAGAAACTCTTTGAACTGATTCATACCCGCATTGGTAAACATCAGCGTGGGATCATCCTTAATCACCATGGGTGCCGAGGGCACTACCTGATGTCCCTTCGATGCAAAAAACTCCAAAAAGGTCTTACGTACTGTATTTGAATCCATGCTCATCTCTCCTCTAAAAGGGTATGCCACCCGCCGAACGAATGGCAAAACGCAGCGCAAATGTAACTATTTACTAGCAATTTATGGTTGATGGAGTCATGTTTCGGGTAAAGGGGGGAGGGGAAGGGGCGGTCAATCCCTCAAGGCTCCCAACGGAACCACCTTGATGCCATCGGGGCGGGTGTAAGCCATGCTCCCGCTCGTGAGGATCATCAGTAGGTCGGGCTCCCGAAGAGGGGCTTGCCCCTCACGGCTATTGTACTCCCTGATGAGTTGCTGCAGCTTGAGGAGGTGCTCCGCCCCCTCGTCTACCTCTATGCTACCGAGCTTACACTCAATCAACGCGTATTTTCCATTTTCCAAATGCAACACAATATCCGCCTCCAAGCCGTATCGATCTCTGTAGTAGGCCACCCTGCCGCCCGTACCCATCGTGTAGGTTCTCAAATCGCGGATACACATCTGTTCAAAAATGAACCCAAAGGTCTTAAGCTGCACCGACATCTCCTCTGGCGATATACCCAGCAAGGCCACTGCAATTGATGGGTCGCAGAAGCACCTCTTCGGGGAGCTTCGTATGGCCGTTTTGCTACGAATGGCTGGATTCCATGCATCGATGTTTTGTATAACGAATAGCTGTTCCAACGCACGCTCGTAGTCGTTGAACGTATCCATCACCATGGAGACCTCACCAGAGAGCGTCACGTCTGAGAGCAACGTCGTCTTCTTAGCGAGGGTAGAAATGTTACGTGCGTAAGACCTCAGTAAGAACTCCGTTGCCTTGCTCTCCCGCTGCGTGCCATCAATCCTTGAGATGTCCTCATCGCAAACGGAACGCACGTAGCTCCTAGCAACCAGCAGCTGCGCCTTGACCGAGGGTATCGACAACGTAGCGGGCCACCCTCCTCTTGAGGCTGCAAAGATGAGAGACTCCACGCTCATCGCTGACGTTTTTCCATCAATGTTGTAGCTCGGGTCGCTAAACATCTCCTGTATGGAGACTTCCCCCGTCGACTCCTTTGACTCCCATAGACTCATAGGCAGCATGCGCAGCTTGGCTATTCTTCCCGTCCCCGAGTGCAGTATGCTTGACTTCTCAACAGCGTTAGACCCTGTTAATATGAACTGACCGGGAAGCCCCCTGTCGTCAACCTGCGTGCGAACGGCATCCCACAGCACCGGGGCATCCTGCCACTCGTCAATAAGGCGGGGTACCTCACCTTGAAGCAAAAGGGAAGGCTTTGACCTGGCCGTTGCGAGGTATTCAGCCCGCATGTCAGGGTTCTGCATTTTTATAATGCTATTGGCAACCTGCGCAGCGGTCGTGGTTTTTCCGCACCATTTTGGTCCCTCAATCAGCACTGCCCCAAACGCGCCCAACAGTTCTTCTAGCATCCCATCTGCCGTCCTTCTGTAGTACACCATTTCTTTGCAATTTTATCACGGCGCAAAGTTACTAATATTCAACCGGATAAAAAACCTATTCGGTGTTTTTGTGGTATTTTGTTCGGTGTTTTTGTGGTATTTTGTTCGGTGTTTTTGTGGTAATGCCAACGAAGCCATATATTTCAACCTGTGAAGGAACTTCCCCACAACCTCCTCTTTTTCACGCAAAAACCCTACCTTTACGCCGCCAGCAGGTGGCATAATTCGGACACGTATAGAAAACATGGACATAGAAACTATCAATGGCGGCGGGGGCAACAGCTGCCGCAATGGGTACGAAAAGATTGAACGGTGGAACGAAGAGAAAACCTCGCAAATCGCAGAACACTACGAGGCGATCCTTAACCTACTAGGGGAAGACCCGTCCCGCGAGGGGCTACTCAAGACACCTTTGCGCGTGGCGAAATCCATGCAGTTCCTCACCCATGGCTATTCGCAGGATCCCCTAGCCATCCTGCAAAGCGCTAAGTTTAAGGAGGACTATAAGCAGATGGTCATCGTCAAGGATATCGAGGTATACTCAATCTGCGAACACCACATGCTCCCCTTCTACGGCAAAGCCCACGTGGCCTATATTCCAAATGGCTACATCACCGGCCTAAGTAAAATCGCTCGCATCGTCGATGCCTACGCTCGAAGGCTTCAGGTGCAAGAGCGACTCACACGGCAAATACTCGAATGCATCCAGCAGGCGCTTAATCCCGTCGGCGCGGCCGTAGTAATCGAAGCCGCGCACATGTGTATGCAGATGCGGGGCGTGCAGAAGCAGAATAGCATTACCACTACCTCTGCGTTTATGGGCGTGTTTATGCACGAAAGTAAAACGCGCGAGGAGTTCATGCAGCTAATCCAGATGCGGCCAAACTGAAAATGCACGCACCATGCCCCGCGTAGAGGTTATACAGGGTGATATCACGCGCCTCGCGTGCGATGCTATCGTCAATGCCGCCAACGTTTCGCTGCTCGGCGGCGGCGGTGTCGATGGGGCCATACACCGTGCGGCCGGCCCCGCGCTCCTCGATGAATGCCGCCGATTAGGGGGGTGCACAACAGGCAACGCCAAAGCCACTAAGGGCTACAGCCTACCCGCACGATGGGTAATACATGCCGTGGGACCTATATGGCGCGGGGGCAATCATGGGGAACCGGCGCTCCTGCGTTCAGCGTACGTTCAAAGCCTCGCGCTGGCCGAATCGCTAGATGTGCAGTCCGTAGCTTTTCCAAACATAAGCACTGGCGCCTACGGTTTCCCAAAACGGGACGCCGCCGAAATAGCCACTAGCGCTGTGCGTACATATATGGCCAAGTCTAGCAAAATTTCTACCATCATCTTCTGCTGCTACGACCACGAAAACTATTCGCTCTACCAAACGCTACTACAACGTTAAAAAGCTACTCTCTCTCCCAAAAAATGTTATCCATGAATAGCACCCTCAGTCGCACCACCCTCTTTCTCCCCATTGATAGCCCACAGTTCATCCCCGCTCAAGATAGATGCAGTAAGCCCAAAACACATGACACCGAATAGCAGTAACATGAATACGCGCCGCAATAATCAATCCACCGGCACCATACTAGCATGGCTCCACATGGTGCGCTTCTCCCATACACTGTTCGCTATGCCCTTCGCCCTGATCGGATTTACCATGGCATGGAGCGATGGCGGTGAAAACATTGCATGGAAACTTTTTTTCATGATTCTCTGCATGGTCTTCGCGCGAAGCGCCGCTATGGGCTTTAACCGCATCGTCGACCGAAAAATCGATGCCCTCAACGAACGCACGGCGCAACGGGAAATCCCAACCGGAAAAATATCGCTCCCCGCCGCCTGGACTATGGTCATTACTTGCAGCGCGCTATTCATCGCGAGCGCAGGAATGCTCAACCCCTTAACCCTCGCGCTATCCCCCGTGGCTCTCGCCACCATATTTATCTACAGCTACCTTAAGCGATTCACCTGGCTGTGCCATTTCGGCATAGGCCTCTCCCTAAGCCTCGCCCCAGTAGGCGCCTACCTCGCGCTAATGGGCAATTTCAGCATTTACCCCATCGCGCTGGGAATCGGCGTCATGCTATGGGTGGCCGGATTCGACATCATCTATTCACTTCAGGATATGGAATTCGATCGCCTACACCATCTGCACTCCATCCCCGCCCGATTCGGCCTCACTGCGGCTATTCGCATTGCCTTCGTATCCAGCCTACTCTGCACCGTACCAATCGGCTTTAGCACCTTTCACTACGCCCCCACCCCCTTTGGCGTAGGGGCCGTGGGGTTCTTCTTTGGCTCTGTCATTGTCCAGCTGCTATCCGTGAATAGGAACGCCCTCTCACGCATTAACGGTGCCTTCATGCGCAACAACGGCGTTGCAAGCCTCATCTTTAGCCTACTCGCCATCGCCGCCATCGTCGCCCACACTCTCGCCGCGACGCAAAGCTAAACGCCCCCAACCTCTCGACACGTCGCCGCACGCTAAAAGGAAAAACCTCCACACGCATTCCCAACCGCTGGCCGCAGCGCCACCCCTTTATTCTCTTCACCCCTCTTCACCGCAGCGGACCACTCGCGCCCCTCCTTCAGAGCCATGCGCCCTTGGGTCGAGATACCATAAAAAACCTTCCACCCCCTTATACCCCATGGCCCGCAGCGCATCCATATAGCCGCGCACCTGCTCCTCATATTTAGTATGCTGCCTAGCATCCCGCCCGGCAAATTTGAAATCTATCACCACTGCCCTCTCCCCAAACTCCACCACTCGATCCGGGCGTAACACTTTGCCTCCCACCAATATATCCCGCTCTCCAAATACCGTTACCCCTTCCGCAAAGCACTCCTGGAGCGGTGATCGCTGCAAGTCCTCTTCAATCTCTGCCCAAAGAGCCTCTGCCTGCGCGGCCGTCAGCGTCCCTACCTCAACGAAGGGTTGCACCGTCGCGCTGAATTGCTCGCGGCTCGGACGCCTCTCAAAAAGCGTATGCAGCGCCTCCCCAAGCTCGCGGTGCCGCTGCCGCCCAATCTCCATCTCAAAGGATTGTCCGCGCCGGGTGGTTTGCTGCATCCTTGGTAGCTCCCGCCGGCTTTCTACCAACGCCTCCTCCTCGCAGAAAACCCGCGCGATCGGATTTCCTCCCGCCGCAGGACGCTTACCGCACGTCGCTACCCGCAATGGTCCCCGCTCTTCTAGGCTATCCCACTCCTTTTCGCACCCGCTTAGCGTAGGTTTTAATAAATTCTTCCACACATCATCATTCCTCGTTCCCCCAGAAGCATTAACGTAAAGCTGCTCCTTGGCCCGAGTAAATGCCACATACAGCAGGTTCACGCTATCTATCGCCTCCAGCCAACCCTCTTCTAGCGCATCAAGAAAAAAATACGACTCCTTAGCCGACTTCACGCTTTTAAATGGCAGCAACGAATCCGGCCAACCCTCCCGATGCACCTCTGCCCACAACTCCGGCGCACCCACCCGAAACGGCCAGCCGCACATCGGCATAATCACCACCCGAAACTCTAAGCCCTTCGATTTATGGAGCGTCAAGAGTTTTACCGCATCGATTGACTCCGGCAGCTCAATCGTACGCTCCGACTCGCTCAACCCATCGTACCATTCCAAAAAACCACGTATATCTACCGACTCTTCGCGCTGGTAACCATACATCTTGCCGTATAGATCCGATATGTAGGGGTCAGAAAGCGAAATGCAGTAACGCGTGCAGATAGCATCAAATACATCCAGCAGCGGGCGCATCGCCTGCTCGGCTATCCATTTCCGCTCAATTTCTGCCGCGTCCCCGCTCAGTCCAAACGTCCATGCCCCGCTCTCCTCCACCTCTGGCATACGCCTTCGCGAAAGCAGAATCCACTCAACGCTGCTCTGCGCACCCTCGCCCCGCACCGCCTCGAGCCGCGTCGCCATGCGAAGCACCGCGAGCACTAGCTGCACATCTGGCGACATATCCAAGGATAGCGCATCGCTCGTCACCATTCTGATCGGCTCCTTGCCCTGACGAAGTTTATTGTTTTCTAGTACTGCTGCCAACACCCTCGCCGCCTCATCATTGCGCCGAACGAGCACCGCCACCTCTCGCTGCCCAATGCCTTGCCCATCGATGGCCCGCTCCAGCTGCTCCACCACATACTGCTCCGCGGAGTGGGCGTTCCTCTCCTCGCCTGTCGCCGCTTCCGCAAACCATCGAAACTCCACGTAGCCCCCATCCTCTGGAACGCTGCCAGGCACACGCTGCTCCACCATGGCGTAGGCCTGCTGCACAATCCCTTCTTCTCCCTTCCCCTCTTCGCCCAAATACTCCCGCTTCTTCTTGCGGAACAGCACCCGCTCCTCAGGCGCCAGCTGCTCCGCATCGCACTCTTCGCTCGTCGATTCGCAGTAGCCTTTCAACGCAACGGCCACCATCCGCTTAAAAAAGAAATTGTTAAACCGTACCACGTTGTAGCTGCTACGGTAGTTGTACTCAAGATGCATGGGCTGCACGCCAAACGCTGCCGGAATCTCATGGGCCAACAGCTTCCAATCGCCTCCACGGAAACGGTATATTGCCTGTTTCACATCCCCCACCAGTAGCCCCAAACCGCCTTCTGCAAGGCCATTGCGCACCAACCCCTCAAAGAGACGCCAATGCCGACGCGACGTATCCTGAAACTCATCAATCAAAAAGCTATCGTAGCGCGTGCCCATGCGCTCGTATATAAAAGGTGCCTCCTGCTCTCCCCCAAGGTCTAATAGCATCGTTGAAAGGTCATCGAGCAAAAGCGTTTCGCTCTGGCGCTCCTCATCGCTTAGCTCCTTGCGCAGCAACGACATGGCGGATATCTTGGCCAGCAACGGCCTACATAAGCTGCAACTCAACAGATCTCGGCGCACCGCATCGTACTCATCCACGAGCGCACGGTAGGCCGGGAGCAAACTTCCCATCAGCCCTTCCCTCTTCAACTGCTGCTCCTTGCTGAACCACTCCCCCACCTCCCCGCCGTACGCCTTACGCACCGTATCGGACAATGCCTGCCACTTCGCCCCTGGCATCACCGCCGTGGCATTCAGCACGCTTTTCATAAAGGAACGGCCCTTGCCTTTAAACTCCTCTACCCCTATGTCCGCGCGCTTCAACGCGTTTTCTAACGCCCTTCGCACCTTTTCTACCCTTGCCCTCCCCTCCTCATCCAAGTCAAGCAGCTTCGTCCGTACCTGACGCTCGCGCGTAAGCGAAAAGATTTGCTCCCTCTCATTTAGCGACCGCCCCGCGAAATTATCGCTAAAAAGCGCATTGCCATAGCCCGACAGCATTTTGCTAAGCTGATAATCACCGCCATCCTCTAGCCTATCCTCAAGTCTATCCGTAAGCCACGACAGCAATTCGCTACCCTCCGGCATCGGCCGAGCGAATAGGTTCGCGGTCGCTCTGTCGACCAGTGCCGCAAAAGAGAGGCTAACGCGCATTTCACCGCCCACTCCCAACTCCCATAGCAGCGCCGAGGCCATACGCTGAATGAAGCTATCGATGGTACTCACCGAAAAATGCGTGTAATCGTGTACAATCAAATGCAACGCAACTCCCGCACGCTCCTTAACCTCTTCCGGCGAAAGCCCCGAATGCTCCGACACCCCCCGCGCAATGTATTCCGCAGCCTCACCGCGCGAAAGTTTAAATAGCGTTGAAAGGATGCGCTCCTTCATCTCGATCGTTGCCTTACGCGTAAATGTGACGCATAGCGTGGATCGGTAGGAAAGGCCACGCCATCCCTCCGACACCTTAGCCCCACGCAGTATATGCGCAATGTAGCGCACGGCGAGCGTATCAGTTTTTCCCGCACCCGCCGAGGCATTGTATATCACTAGCTCGTTCGCCACCACCCTATTTACCTTGACAAGTCGTCCAAAATTTTCCTCGCCATGCTCTCCGCATCGTATCCGCACTGGCAACGCAACGTTGGAATATCCCCATGATGCACAAAACCATCAGGGATTCCGAAGCGTACCACCTGCCCACGGTAACCCATATCGGCCAACGCTTCGAGTACCGCCGAGCCAAAGCCGCCCATGAGCACCCCATCCTCCACGGTGTAAATCCTCTCGTAGCGCGCCGCTTCGCGCACTGCCTCTTCGTCGAGCGGCTTCACAAAGCGCATGTCGTAATGCCCTACAGCCACTCCCCTCTCCCGCAACGTCCGCACCGCCCTCGCCGCCTCATTGCCAGCAACCCCTATCGACAGCACCACCGCACGTTCCCCCTCGGCCAATCGCCGCGCCGAGTAGCATTCAAGGCCCAGCACCTCATGCATGGCACTCTCCCCCTCGCCCCTCCCACGCGGGTAGCGCACCGCCCAGGGGCCAAGCGACCGCGCCGCCAACCGAAGCATTCCCACAAGCTCATACTCATCCATGGGCGCGCAAACCTTCATATTCGGCACCATACGCATGTACGCCAAATCAAAGACACCATGATGCGTCGCGCCATCGTCTCCTACAAGCCCAGCCCTATCAAGGCAAAAAATCACATGCAGGTTCTGTAGCGCCACATCGTGGATCACCTGGTCGAACGCACGCTGCATAAAGGACGAGTAAATGGCGCAAAAAGGAATCATGCCCTCCACCGCTAATCCCGCCGCAAAGGTCACCGCGTGCTGCTCCGCGATGCCCACATCGAACGCGCGTTCCGGGAATACCTCCATCATTGTCAGCACCGAAGAGCCGGTCGGCATGGCAGGAGTAATCGCTGCAATCCGCGGATTTTCCCTCGCCAACGCCAGCAACGTATCCCCAAACACATCCTGGTAGCGCGGCGGCAAACCCTGCTTTTCCACCGCGCGCTCGCCGGTCTCATAGTTAAATAGCCCCGGCGCATGCCACTTCGTCTGGTTGCGTTCCGCCGGCGCGTAACCCTTTCCCTTCACGGTCAGGCAATGCAATAGCTTCGGGCCCGGCATGTCTTTCAGGTCCTGCAACACCTGGCGCAGATGCTCCACATCATGCCCATCAATAGGGCCGAAGTATCGGAAGCCCAGCGCCTCGAACAGGTTGCTCCCCTCGAGCAGCGCCGTCTTAATCGCACGATTCATACGCTGCGCCCGCCGGCGCGCGAATGTCGACGAATGTCCCTTCCCGCTCAGCAAGTGCCATATGGAATCCTTCATACGGTTGTAGCGCGGGGAGGTTGATATATCGAGCAGATAGCTCTCAAGCGCCCCAACGTTGGGGTCGATTGACATGTTGTTATCGTTGAGAACCACGAGGAGATCGCTCTGGCTTACCCCCCCATTGTTCAACGCCTCAAAAACCATTCCCCCGGTCATTGCGCCATCGCCTATTACCGCCACCGTGTGGAGCTTTTTCCCCTCGATCTTCGCCGCTGTTGCCATACCCAGCGCGGCGGAAACCGACGTGGAGCTATGCCCAGTACCGAAAGCATCGCAAAGACTCTCCGCCCTTTGCGGGAATCCGCACAACCCTCGATACCGTCGATTGGTAAAAAATGCGTCCCTACGTCCCGTTAAAATCTTGTAGGGATAGGCCTGATGGCCTACGTCCCAAATTATGCGGTCGCGCTCCGGATCGTACACGCTCAGCAGCGCGAGCGTAAGCTCTACCACGCCGAGGCTCGCCCCAAGGTGACCAGGATTGGTCGAAACGCTACGCACGATGAACTCTCGCAGCTCCTCTGCCAGCGACGCAAGCTCGCCATACGGCACGCTCCGCACATCCGCCGCGCTCTCGATCTTCGAAAGCAGAGGGTAAAGTTTTTCCGTTGGCCCTTCCATCGACTTTGCTCCCTATCTGCCCCTCGCCCACCGCTTGGCTGGGGAGTCGCAAAGGTAGCTAAAAAATGGGAGCGGCTACCTCGCACCTCCAATACTACGCCCACGGTTAGCGCAACATTCCCTCTCTACCCTAACGGTAAACCACCGCACGATTCTGCGCGCTCCGCCGAAGCCGCGCATATCTCACACTTAACCCGCATCCACCTCGCATCAAACCCAATTATCTCCGACAATAATTGGGTTTGATGCGGCTTTAATGCCTGTTTCTACCCAAATGGATACACCGCGAAAAGAAGCTAATCCGAACCCTACGCGATAGCACCGCCAGCCGTAGATACCCTTTCATCTCCCTTTCGCCTGAAGCCCGGCGAAACGCACGTTGTACACGCCACGCAATTTCTTGACGGTCGCACGCCCAGCGGATCCGCGCAAGCAGCCTCTCCATTCAGCAGTCGCATAACCAGGAAACTTCCCTTCGCCGCACCTTCCCCATAAAACAAAACGCCTCCAGGCCTAAGGCCTGAAGGCGTAGATTCCCCTGAACACCCCGCGCAGTCTATGCGCCGTGGAAATTGTACTCCGTATTAATATCCAAAGCCATACGAGAAAATAGCTCCTCCACGAGAGTCTCCGTTATTTCCAACGCCCTAAGCAGCACGGCATCAGAGAACGCTTGCAGCTTTTCCTGGGCAGCGTAGGGCTGCGTCTGATAGATTTTCAAGTACTGCGCCTCAAACTCCAACATACGCGCATCGTTTTCACTCTCAAGACGAGCATACGCATCCTGCACCAACTTTGCGTAGCGGTTGAAATTGGTCATCGCCAGCGTCTGCGGTTTACGCAGGATCCAGTACGCAGAATCCGGCGAGGAATGGCCACTAGCCACCGTATAAGGCCTCGGGTACGACTGCACACCCTGGTAGAGCGGTAAAAAGACTCCCAAAGCCCCCATGCCCTGGCACACATGATTCACGCACCCAATGGCCGGTGGCAGGTCAGGACGCACCTGTAAAATATGCGTTTGCGTAGTACGGAAAATGGACACGGGGCGGTAGACCTCTTTAGGGTTGCTGTGGAGGTAGGGATCATGCTCCGTGCCGTTGTAGTGGAAACGAAACACCCTGCGCACATCGTTCAGCGTGATGTCATGCTCCGCACGGGCATACACAGGGAAGGTGTTTTTGGTCGCATCATTTTTCAGGTCAGGGCTAAGCATCCCCTGAATGCCCCACACCCGCGGATAATTGTAAGTGTGATCGAGCGGCGCTTCGCGCATGTAGGCCTCATGGAAATCAAACTTTTCGCCCTTAGCATCGCATAGTCCATGCTGCACGGCGTGCTCAATAAGATCGACCGAACCGAGGAAGTGCTTTTTATCCTTCGGATCGTAATCCCGCAAACGCCCTTGGTTCCCCGTCACAAAATACTTATCATCGGGTATGCGCGCGGCCATCCAGCGATGCCCGGCAGCAGACTCAAGGTACCACACCTCATTGCAGTCGATAAAGCCTATACCAAAGCTTTCCGCCGTGCCGTACCTCTCGATCAGCGATCCTAAGTACTCCACCCCCTCACGGGCAGAATGGATGTAGGGCAGCACCACATTAAAAACCGAATTTTCCGCGAGGCCCTCGCTGACGAATGGGTCGGCCGCAAGCGCCTTCTCATTGCTAAAAATGCTCTCCGTCGCGCTCATGCCCACACCCTCGGCATTAAAACCTGCGCTTCCCCAGTGCCCCGGCAAATGGTACGGCGCGAGGGCGGAATACCCAATACGCTCCAGCGGCAAATCGCACTTGAACGGGCTATCCAACGCCTCAAAACGCGATGGACCAACCGATGTGGTATTGTATATCTCGAATCGTTTTGCCTCCATGGCGTGCCAATCCTCCGAGCGGGCATATATCCAAGATCCGTCCGCGGTATGCTTCCGGCCCACGGCAAACGATGTGCACTCTGAGGGAGAATCGAATGCCGCCATCCTAGGCGCTTCCTGACTATTCATAATGCAAAACCTTTTAAGCTCCCCTCGCCCCATGCGAAGGGCTACGGGAGCAAAGTTAGAAAAATTCTAATTAAACGTAAAAAGACCGTAGGGGAAAACATCCCCACCGCCCAGCAGAATCTCCTCACACCGGCTCGCATCAAGCCCTATTGCATCGCGCGCCAAGCAACCCGCTAGTACCCTTTTTTACATACATTCGCGCTGTGAAAATTCGTTAGGATTCGCATGAAAACGCAATCAGACAGCTACGCCTCGCTCACCAACCGATACGACGACACCATCACAGCGCGCCGCTGGTGGTCCCGCCTCTACCTCCATACAATTTGGGGAATAGACTACAACGAAATCGCACGAGAGACCATCGCTCTCCTCCCAACCCCGCTCTCAGGGCGTGTGCTGGAAGTACCCATTGGCACAGCCATATTCACCGCACCCTACTACCTGCGTAATCCGCACGCCAGCATTTGCGGTGTCGACTTCTCCCCCGAAATGCTCGGCATCGCAAAGGCACGCCTAGCCTCTTTAGGCATCCAACACGTAACGCTTACCCAAGCCGATGTGGCTGCCCTTCCATTCCCCGATGCCGCGTTCGACTGCGTACTCTCCATGAATGGCATGCAGTCGTTTCCAGATAAAGAGAAAGCACTCCGCGAAATGGGGCGCGTGCTACGCCCCGGTGGGACGCTGTGCGGGTCCTTCTACGTACGGGGGCACCGTCCTCTAGCCGACCGAATTGCACGTGGGCCATTGCAGCGCAAAGGGATATTCTTCGGCCCCCACTGGACTTTCGAAGAGGCCATCTCCCAGCTTGAGAAATGCGTAGGCCCAATTAAGAGCGTAGCGCGAAAAAAATCTATCATCGTCTTCTCATGCACCAAGCGATAGCGGCATGGGAGACAGATGCCGCGCAAAGCACTTTATGCTAGCATACCCTGCAAGCGAGCACCACGCCCCCATCGTGACTCACTAGATGCCCCACACCGAACTGCATGGGGAGCAGAACCGCGCACCGTAAGGGAAGCTCCCAACGCGCACTCCGCCCGGCGCAAAGCTCAGCCGCACCTTCCGTAAGCACCATCAGCAGCGCCTCCCCGCGCGTATCCACATTCACAACCTCGCCAGGACGCAGCGACGCGCAGCTCACCGAAAAGAATGGAGGGCCGAGCAACGACATCCATTCCTGATGCCCATCTCCCGCCCGATGGCTTTGCAAGGCCCTATACGGCGTGAGCGTGGCGCACGCGATAGCCTCACGCACGTGCAGCTCACGTCGCTGCCCATGCGCATCGCGCCTATCCCAATCGTAAAGACGGTAGGTCACATCGCTAGGTTGCTGCAGCTCCACAACCAAATTCCCCGCGCCGAGCGCATGAATAGTCCCCGCGGGTACCTCGTAGCACGCTCCTGCCTCAGCGCGCACGCAATGGAGCAAACTTTCAATCCGTTGCCCATTCACAGCGGCAGCCAGCTCCTCTCTCGTCACGCCGCGCTGCAATCCCAAAAACATGCTGGCCCCATCCCCCTCTGGTAGCACGTACCACGCCTCCCGCTTCCCGCAGAGCAAACCGGCGCTTCGCGCCGCTGCCTCATCGGGATGCACCTGCACCGAAAGCGTGGCCGACGTATCCAAAATCTTAACAAGCAGTGGGAACGTTGCCCCATAGGCTGCAAAAATACGTTCCCCAAGCAATGCACTCCCAAAACGATCAGCAAGCTCCGCAAGAGGCAATCCATGAAAGAAGCCGCCATCTACCACAGTCTCTTCATCAGTCAGCGTCGAAAAAAGCCACGATTCCCCTATTGGCACCCCATCCACCATTACACCCAGACGCTCCCCTCCCCAAATGCGCGGGACAAGAAGCGGTTTGAAAAAAAGCGGTTCCGCCAGCCGCATGGGTCCACCGCCTACGCTACCGCTCATAAGACCCCTCCGCAAGCTCTGCTGCTCGCCGCGCTACAGCTTCCATCAACCAACGGGGAGTCGACGTGGCCCCACACACACCGAGCCTCTCCACACCCTGCAACCACTCAATACGCATCTCATCGGGCGAACTCAAAAAAAAGGTGCGCGGGTTCACTCCGAGGCACTCCTGGTAGAGCATTCGCCCATTAGAACTTTTCACCCCGCTCACAAAAAGTACAGCATCATGGGCGGCTGCAAACATCCCTATCTCCTGCTTCCGATTGCTTACCTGGGCACACGTTGTGGCATGCACCTGCAGCGGCACCTCCTCGCGCCCAAACGCGCGCTGCATACGTTCCCGCACGGCCGATACGACGCTGAGGTACTGCGTTGGGCTCATCGTCGTTTGCGAGAAGCAATCGATGGGGCGATTAAACGCTATGGACTCCAAATCAGCAATGGTCATCACCACATACCGATCACACTCCGTCTGCCCCAGCAGCCCCAGGACCTCGGCATGACCATTCTTGCCAAAAATAATTATGGCCCCACCCTCCGCGCGCAGCGCCTCGCCGCGCGCCTTGACTTTTCTCTGCAAAGCCAGCACGACAGGACAGGTGGCATCCACCACCGACATGCCCAATCGTTGCGCCTGCTCGTACGTGCTAGGCGGTTCGCCATGCGCGCGCAGCAGCACGGTTCTCCCCGCGTGCGAATCCAATTCGGGATACTGAATGGTCTGAAGTCCTCGACGCTCTAGACGCATCACCTCTTCCCCATTGTGCACAATATCACCAAGGCAGAGCAGTTGACCCCGTTTCGATAGCTCACGTTCAGCCATATCAATAGCGCGCACCACCCCAAAACAAAAGCCCGACTTTTCGTCTATCTCAATCTTCATACGCACGACATTTACTGCGCCTCGCGGTTCGGGTTGCAGGCCATACGCTCCCGCAGCAGCGCGCGAAACCAATCCATCTGCTCCGCGGGGGTCATGCTGGAATTATCGAGCAGAACGGCATCATCGGCACGACGCATGGGGTTGTAAGCTCTCGTTTGGTCGATCTCGTCGCGCATCTCCAGATTTTGTTTTACCTGCCCAAGCGTTACCTGTTGCCCCTTAGCCGTCAACTCCGCGTAGCGCCTGTTGGCGCGCACATCTATATCGGCAACCATAAAAATTTTCAACTCAGCGTGGGGAAAGACTACAAGGCCAATATCGCGCCCATCCATCACCACTCCCCCATTTTTGCCTATAGCCCTCTGCTGCTCCACCAGCATGTCCCTCACTGCGGGAATCGCAGCAACTTGGCTTACCATCGCGTTCACTTTTTCTCCCCGTATGCTCTGCTCTACGCTCTCCCCATTGATTGCCACCTCGAGTTGCCCATCGTGCGCACGAAGAAAGCCAATTTGGCACGTGGAAAGGATACGCTGCAAGGCTTCCGCATCGAGGGTACTGACATCCTCCACCCCCGCTCGAATCAAAGCCAAAGTCATTGCCCGATACATGGCGCCCGTATCGATATACAAGTACCCCAACTCCTTCGCTATCGTCTTTGCAAAACTACTTTTTCCGCATGATGAAAGCCCATCAATCGCGATAGTTATCTTTTCAACCATACCTTCCTGCCTCCTTTACTCCTTTCCAAAACCCATCGTGGCCGATGGCCCCGATAAATGCATACCCGCACGCTGGGAGCTACCCCAGCGCCAGTAGATAGCCAGATGATTGGTAGCCCCAGCACGGTGGTAGTGCGACCGGCTGAAATGCAAACCGAATCGCCGTATATTCACCCCAAAACCGTAGCTTAACCCCTCCAAGAAGAAATTCCCCTGCAGCCCCAACTGCGCTCCACGCGACGGATTATATCCCACCTGCAAAAAGAAGTAGCGGGAGGGTTCAATCTCAACGGCAAAAATGGGATGCGCCAGAAGCTCCGCGCCGAGTCTATCCCCCAGCCGTGCCTCCTGCCGCGCACCGGAAAGTTCAGCCAGATTGTCCGTATAGCTATCCGGGCGGAAAAAACGTTGCTTCCAATCCTCTAGGTGCTGCAAAGTGAAAATGAACCGGAACGGCGCGCGTTCAAGCCGATAGCTCAAGCCCGCGACTAGCTCAAAAGGAGCCCATTCCCGGTGCCCAGTGGTGTAGGGAATAATAGTCCCCCCAAAGTTCTTCGCTACAAGCGCAGCGGTGAATAGTCCATCCCCACTAATAAATTGCGCGCCGGCATCGATTACCACGCCGAAAGCCCTGTACTGCTCTAGATGCGAGAATATGGGGGTAATCGATGCGCCTACAGAAATATAGTCCCCCAGCTGCGCGGCGTAATGCAACGAAAACGTAAAATCGTAAGCGGCGAATGTTCCCTGCTCATACCCGTTCTCATCACGCCGGGTAAAACGCCCATACCACATTTGCCGGGCACTTAATCCCGCCATATGCCCCCAGGGCAATTGATGGAAATAGGCAACGTTGCTATACTTAACCCCCGCGTAGTACAGCGAAAAGCTCACTTCGGCCTGCGTATGCATGGCGGGAGAAATTAACGCCGGGTTGCTTCCCCCTACACCGCTCGTATTGAGCCACCCCACGCTCGCCACCTTTCCGCCTAACCCTGCAATCCGCGGGGATACCGGAACAT
>JABCPG020000016.1 GCA_013333195.2 Bacteroidia bacterium | reverse complement strand
TCAAGACACACCATAAAGCGATAGTCGCGGGTGCCATCATAGTCGTAGACCCCCAAGGGCGCAGTTACCCGGTGCGGCATCCTGAGGGGAAATCCCTCCACGTCATTTCCATTCCTATCCACTACCCAAATTGCAGTAGGCGTGGCGAATGCATACTGTAACTTCCCATTGCGGTAGAGATCCACTTGTTGGGGTTCTCCTAGGATTTGCTCGCCCAGACTGCGCTTCCATAGAATACGTCCCAAGCCGTTGAGAAGGTACAAATTCCCAATCGTGTCCTGCGCCAAAATTTCTTTACCCTTCGCCACGTGGCTCTCCACGAGAAGCGGTCGCCGCGCCACCGGCGCATCGAGGCGTGTCTCCCACGCGGCGCCCGCCCCCGCATCGGCACTCTCAGCGGAATCGCCTAACAGCGCGGCAATATTATAAAACACGATGTCGCGCCCAGCCGTTAGCTGCAATACTCCCCCCCGCAAGCGGGAAAACCATCCCCAAGCCATGGTATCGCGGGGCCTCGACGCAAACAAATGCACCACGCTCTCCCCACGCAGCCCAGGAGCCACGTAAAGCGAAAAATTACTTTCTCCCTTCAGCCGATCGCTGAGGTTACCAAAGGTCAGGTCATTGCGCAGCGTTTGTCCGCGCAGGCCAGAGATCGCAACGCGCTCTAACGTCTCCTGCGACGACGCAAAGACTACAGCCCCATCAGCCGCCATGAAGTAGCTCGCCACGCTATCGCCGAAAAGCGGGGAGAGGACTACGCGGAAGAAATCCGGACGCAACGTTTTATACACATCTAAACTCTGCGTCCTATCGATACCGCGGCGCAACGGTTCGTTCGAAGGGCATATCGAAGAAACCAGCTTTTGCACCGCTAAGCTCGGCGATTGGCTACTCACTACCACCACCCAACGATGGCGATCCGGCAGCTCCGGGAACGCTAAATGCGCCAGTACTATTTCTCCGCTACCAATCCCACGCAGCAGCTGCAGGCCCTCACGGCGCCCGGGTTCCGTGAAACCCACCGCAACATTCTTCACCGCGCATGGGAGTACCCCCAGGCTCTCCCCCGCCCTAGCGTCAGCCCAACGCAGAAAAAAATCGCACTGCGAGGGGAGCACAGAGGGGGCTACCATACGCATAGGATCCGCCCCCTGCATCGCTAGGGCGCCGCTCTGAATCGAATCGTTGAAATAGGAAAGCCCCGTAGCCACTGCCGCATTTTTCTCCACCTGCACCTCGAGCGTAAGCCAGGGGGTCCATTGCGCTAGCCGCTTGAACGCCCATCGCCAGGTGGCCGCCAAACCCCCACTAAGCGCATCGAATAGACGGGAAGGCTGCATGAAAACCACAACCCCTCTACTCGCCCCGTTTGTGGCAAGTAGAGCCTTAAATTGCGGATTATCCGCCAGAGTATAATCAGATCTTAGCGTACGAATCGCCGATTCTAGCAACGGGCCATACGTCGCCACCAACCCGATTCCCTCCGAAACGCAATAGTAGTAAACCGTCTCACGTTCTCCCACTCGCACCCTAGCCGACCGCACCTCCACCCCCTCGTAGGTTCGTTCGCTGAGAATCGTGGCGCCACGACCAAAGAGAAATTCCCGCAACGCATCGGCCCTGTCGATTGCATCATCAACCTCAAAGGCAGACAACCACTGCGACGGCATTCCATCCGGGGTGTAGACAGAAAAAAAACATTCCGAGGCCGATCGGCCAAGACCCTTTGCCATAGACAGTTGGCGCTGGGCAAATAAATCAATCGCGGGAAGGAATGGCACATGCTCGAATAGGCTCTGAATCGCCTGCGATTTTAGCCATTCCGAAGTGAAAGATTCTCCCCCGCGCACGCGCACCACAACCGCCGCATCAACCGGCAACGCGCGCAACGCCCCCCCCGAGGAACGTTCTACGCCTCGCAAACGCATCCCCACAACGACGATACCCACCAGCAACAGCAGTACAGCTATCGTCGAAACAACTATTCGCTTTACTCCCATAACTTTACTCCACGCGAAGTTAGGGTATTTACGCTACAAAACATTAACCAATGACGCGAATCAGCCGCACGGTGTATAAAAGAGCGCATAAAAAAGGTCGACCCGCGCAGTGCACGCAGCACCGGCGGGCCGACCTTACCAACCAGCAGGTTGTCCTACTGTCCTTCCCTAACCTCTAGTCGTTTTCAATGTGAATCTCTTGGAAAGCCTCCGTCTCATTACCCGCCAGGTCAACGCAGGCAACCTCCAAATGGTACACCGACTCCACGGCATTTGCCGGAATCTTCACCCGCTGCTCAACCGTTGCGGATTTTCCCTTCAGATCCTCGCTATAGTTGTACGAAAACTTCACCTTTTCCTCGCCCCGCGTCATGGATGCACCATGATGGTGATCGTGCCCCTCATGCGTATGTCCATCACCGGCCCAATGAATATTCAATTTTACTGAGCCAAGGGCCTCATTATCCTTTACTACAACACGCACCAACAAACTTTCGCCAGGCTTCACCTCGTGCTCTTGCGCATTCGGCATCACGATCTCAATTGTGGGCATTTCCGTATCCTTCTTTTTACACCCACTAAACATCGACGCCCCGGCTAGCAGTGCCACGCACGCTACCATTACCACCGTTTTTTTTACCATAGTAACCTTACTATTTTATTGATTAAACTACCATTACAACGCTAATTCTACTCCTACGCACTAAATTGATGCGTTCAACGACAGCCGAAAGGAACGCCCCACCTCAGGGATATTTAACTTTCGGTAGAAACTAAGATGGTTAAAATACCTCTCATTAAATACATTACGGCATTGGAATGAAAACTCAAATCTACACTTGCCCACCTGCACCGCGTAGCGCATCAACGCATCCAGCAGGGCGTACCCTTGGGTGGGGGTCTCATTGCGAGCCGTTTCGAACTGGGCAAACGTGTAGCTCGGGTGCAACGAAAGGTACAGCTCTCCCCAACGGATTGGCACCCCATGCACGCGGTACTCCCCATCTAGCTGCACCTTCGCCGGCGGGCAGAATGGGAGTGGATACCCATCCGTGAGATTCCGCATCCAGAGCGCGGCCACGTTCGCCAGCAGGCGGTAATGCCCACCAAAACGCCACTGCAACTCCGTCTCCCCTCCCCACATTACGCTACGAGCCGTGCGATACTGGTATATCTGACCCGCATGGGGCAAAATCGACCACCTTCCCGTTGGCTCTAAAAATATGTAGGAAAAGTAGTAAGCCCCGAACGGAGATAAGGCAACCTCAACACTCTCCGTCGCGTAGCGATACTCTATATCGAGCTGTATTCCTTTTTCAGACTTCAACGATGGGTCTCCTTTCTCATGACGAAATGCGCCATGATGCATTCCATTGGAAGCCAGCTCATTTACACCAGGTAACCTAAAGCTCTGGCCCAGGTATATTTTCACGGTTTGTTCGCCAGAAACGTAATGGGTGGCACCAACGCTCCAGCTCAAATCGTAAAATGTGCGCTGCAGCGATGGGGAGCGCAGGGAGTAGGCAGCAATCTGCTCTTCACCCATAAACCCGAGGCGATGCAGATACTCTTCCAAATAGATGTCGTACGACCTATCAATATCGTAATGGCCCACGTCGAATCGCGCCCCGCCTTCCAACCGCCAGCGCCATGCGCACCTCCAACTCCCCATGGCAAATAGCCCCCCGCTGAATCGTCTATACGAGGGCAGTAGGAATCCGTAACCATCATACACATGCCGCTGCCACTGGCCATCAAGCCCAAACTCTAGCTGTACCGCGGCGCGCGGACGCCACTCCGTGCGTAGCAACCCGCTAAGCGTGGTAAGATCAAATGCCAATTCGAGATCTTTATTAACGTCCGGCTCCGGCTGCGCATCGTAATGCGTATGGAACGGAGAGAATTCCGAACGGAGATTCCTCTGGTAGCCGAGGTCAACCGAAATGTTCCAACAGCCCAATAGATGCGGGCTGAAATAATTCAAGATAGCCTTCCAATGGTTGACCGCCGCGCTGGGCATCGCTATATCTCTCCTATTCCCATCGGGAAGAACACGGGCAATCGATGGGACCCCATGCGATCCGGGGAACAGCCCCGCGCGCTGCGATACCAACGATCCTGTAAGCGAAATCGTTCCGAGCGATGCAGTCTGCGCGCCCACGGTAATTGTGCCCGCCGCCTCGCGTGTAGCAGTATTTTTTAAATACCTGTCGTAAAGCGGGATAAGAAATGAAAGGTAGGTAATCGTATCCGTGGGAACCTGGTAATCTCCAGATTCCGCGTACGTGGCGCACCCCTCGGCAAAAAAACCATTTCTCTGCCACTCCACGCCCAGCGTGGATCCTACCAGCATCCCGTTCGACTCGCCCCAAATCTCTCCATCTGCGTGTAATCCGGCATCTGGCAACGGCGCATGCTCGTTAATCGCCAAAACGCCTCCCATGGCATCGCCCCCATAACGGAGGCTCATGGATCCCTTATACACGTTTACTCGATGCACAGCCTTTTGGTCAATCTCCAACGCATGATCCCCTCCCCACTGCTGCCCCTCTTGCTTTATTCCTCTATCGACAACGGCGATACGATTAAGCCCCATGCCTCGAATCATCGGTTTACTCGCGCTACGCCCTATATTCACGGCATGGATCCCAGGCACGATTTCAAGCGTTTGCGCTAACGAAGGGGCTGCAGATGCTTTCAACTCTTGCGACTCTAACGTACGCAGTACTGGGGTTCGTTTTTGCTGAACCGACGCGTAGCTCGCGGTCACACGCACTGCTGCAAGCTCCTGATTGACCGGATGGAGATGTAGGTACAACATGGACGTATCCCTCGAATCGACATCCACATCTGCTCCCTCAAAACCGAGCGACGAAAGGCGCAGGGTCAACTTTCCACATTCGCCCACTTGTAGCTTAAATCGTCCATTCCCATCGGTATGTCCGCCCCCCACACCGTTCAATAGTTGCACGGACACATCGGGCAAAAGCTCCCATGTATCGGCATTCCGCACAATCCCATGAAGAAAACACTGTCCATACCCTACTACCGTCAGCGGTAGAAAAAACAGAAGCAAACACGCCTTTCTGCTCCACATAAAAAACTTTGGGGATAGCATCACGAGGATTATTTACTCTAATCGCCTCGCCGCTCACCTACCCGGCACAAAAGCTTTGCGCACTCCGCGCACAATCCGTGCACAACGCAGTCAACCCGAGTCATAGTAAATCCCGCGCGCAAAGCGTAGCGGGGGGCAGCAAGCTGCGTCAAACACCATACCTGCTTGCAACCATCACAATAAAAGTGCGCATGTTGCTCTGTAAGATCCCTGCGAACATTCAACGCATACTTTACAACCTCACTATCCGCTACGATACGATGTATCACCCCCCTCTCTTCCAACGTTAGCAATGTACGGTAAAACGTGGTTCTATCGTATATCTCGCCAATCTCCTCTCGCAAACTCTGCGCCGATAGTGCCGTGGCGTGCGCCTCAAGGCAGCCTACAACCGCCATCCGACAGTCTGTACGCCGCAAACCATGTTGTCTCCAAAACTTCTTGTCCATGCCTTCGCCCATTCTTGCAACTGCGGTGCAAATATACGCACATTTTGAGGATTTGCAATTGCGTTGCATAAAATGCGTTTAGGCACTCAGGACGCAATAAGGCCGTGCAGATTAACACACCCATTGCACACCCGACTATAGCATGGGTAACAACTGCTTGCGTAATGCTTTAAATGTCCGATTGGTACGTAGAGTACTCCTCCCCTCCAGCTCCCGCGATCCGTGTAGCTCTATACGCACAACGTCCGACGAAAGGAGCGGGCGAAGTTCATCGGCAGGAAAAGTAGTACTCCAACGTGAATGAAACCCACGATTATCTGGCTCCACGAAAAAACATTCTCCGCCGGGCAACCACCCAAATTCAGCTGCATCATTGAATAAACGCACGCTATCAACCCTCCGCATGGGATACGGGGAGTACACAGAATAATTCATCACCACTTTCTCCACCCCATTTCCTACAGCATGTATCGTCCAATCCACTTCAACATGCTCTCTCCCCTTACGAGCATCAAACCGCAGCGGTTTTATGAAATACATACGCGCACCGTTCTCTCTCGTAAAAACTTTCAGCGGCGCACTGCTCGCGCACGACGCAAGCACGCACAGCACGACTCCAGCGAAAAACAGTAGTAATCCAAGGGGTACTAATCTTCTCATGCGTAGATTCTATTTAACTACAAAACGACTACGGAGAGAGTCTAACGCAAACGAGGGGCTACCATCCAAATCCACAGAACCTACAATATAGGCTACTTTCCCCTCATGAATGTATACGCAAGCCGTAGCCCTCACGCTGTCACGAACGTAACGATACCATACGTAGGAGACGGAATCAGTCAGCAGCGAATCAATATTCCCTGCCTCACGGCCAACGGGAAGCGTCAAGGCACGATGCATGGAGGTGTCGAGAACCATTCCCAGAAAATATTCCTTACCAGCGTCAGTAACAATTCTTCTGTACAACGGGCACTGCACAACCTCGTAAGCCGTGTTGAAGACCCTCGCGTAGCGCGCCTCAACACTCTCATCTATAGTTTGAATCGTCTCTCCGCTTCGCAATGTAAAATGCCCACTCGGTAGCAAGAATATACTCGCGCCCCCCTTCTCCTCTCCGCATTTCGCCGCCAGCAACAGGAACACCGCAACCGCAAGAAAGAGCAGAGCCCTAACGTAACCTCCTCTTACCATCCTGCATTCTATCTTTAAGATGGAAACAAGAAGGAGGGGAGCACACGCTAAGGCTGCCCCCCATCCTAGATTAAACCGCCTACTACGGCTTATTCGCCTGTTACGATTGTCTCGTTAATTACGCAAACATTAATGAGATACCTCGTTTCCTTAAGATCAACGGTGGAAATCTTTTTAATCCCACCATTCTGAGCCGCAGCCTGGATGCTATAATCCGGTTTTGTCCAAAAGCCCAGGATGTTCATTCCCTTAGAAATCCCAACCTTCGACCCCACGGGATTTCCCGTAGCCGTAATAGGACGTATTGACGTACAACTGCTTCCCACTAGTAGCGCCGCACCCAACGCCACCAACACCGTAACCATCTTCTTTTTCATGACCACTGTATTTATTAACTGTTAAACACCCTCTATCCATTAACACAATCGCCAAAATCCAAACCGCAACGCAACGTCCTCTTCACAAAATTCACTCGCACTTCTCTTACCAACAGATTTCAACGAAGCGGCGCGAAGGTAGGGACAAAATTCTAAACCTCACAACTATATTCCCAGGGTGGCGGAAAAGATAAAAAAACGGGCAGGGTGCCACGGCCTAAATTACCCTGCAACTATTACCGTAGCGCGAGCATAAGTCCTTGAATATCGCACGGCTTTATCCCTGGAATTCGACGAGCTTCCCCTATCGTGCGGGGGCGATGGGCCGTTAGTTTTTCTCGCGCTTCAAAACTCAGCATTCCAAGTGAATAAAAATCGAATGTTCCATCGATCGCAACCTCATCATTAGCCCCCAGCATGGACACCTGTTCATCCTCTCTCTCTATATATTTCCTGTACTTCATCTGCACGTCCGCCGCAAATAGCTCCTCTGCACTTGGAGAGAATCCCAATTTTTCTTCCGCAGCTTCCGGTAGCAACAAATTTAAACTGACCTCAGGACGAGCGGCTAGCTGCGCCAGCTTCACCCCTTGCGACACTGGCGACGAACCGACCCGACTAAGAAGTCGGTTGGCATCCTCCTCTGAAATTGAATTTGTCTCCACGTAGGCAATTAAATCTTTCACTCGCCCATATTTTGAAAGCATCGCATCATACTCCGCACGTGACACAAGCCCTACACGTAAACCATATCCCATCAACCGCTGATCGGCATTATCGTTACGGAGCAGCAGCCGATGTTCTGCCCTACTCGTAAACATCCGATACGGTTCATCAACCCCCTTTGTAACAAGATCGTCGATCATCACCCCTATGTACGCCTCGCTCCGTTGAAGTATCAATGGGGACTCGCCCCGAAGTGCCAACCCTGCATTGATTCCCGCCATCAGGCCCTGCGCCGCGGCCTCCTCATAGCCAGTCGTTCCATTAACCTGGCCCGCTAAGTACAGTCGTTCTACCAACTGACTCTCCAAAGTATACTTTAGCTGTGTGGGATCAAAATAGTCGTATTCAACGGCATACCCCGATCTCATCAGATGGGCTCTCGAGAACCCATCCACGCTACGTAATGCGCGCTGCTGAACCTCGAAAGGCAATGAGCTGCTAAAACCATTGATATACACAATTGGAGAGTAAACGCTCTCAGGCTCTATAAAAAGCTGATGGCTCTCCCTATCCGCAAACACATGAATCTTATCCTCTATGCTCGGGCAGTAGCGAGGGCCACGACCCTCAATCATTTTTGTATAGAGCGGAGAACGGTCAAGCCCTTCACGGATGATGGAATGGGTAACCGGATTCGTATGCGCAATGTAGCATGGCCTACGCTCGGGTAGCGAGACGGCTCCCGCTGAAAAGCTAAACCGTTCCGGGAATTCATCGCCGTCCTGCCGCTCAAAGTGGCTATAATCAAGCGTGCGTCCATCTATGCGTGCAGATGTCCCCGTTTTAAACCGACCGCAACGTAACCCGAACTTAGCCAACTGGATGGAAAGTTTCTCCACTGCTAGTTCTCCGATCCTACCCCCACTCGTGGCCTCTAACCCTACGTATATCCTTCCCCGTAGAAAGGTACCCGACGTAACTACTACTGCTCCCGCCTCATACTCTCCGCAAAACTGCGTTGCTACACCGCAACACCTACTCCCACTGATTAACAGGCTGGTAACAATGTCCTGCAAAAGTGACACATTACCATTCTGGGCAATCTCTCGTTTCCACCCCTGAGAATATAATTCCCTATCGCACTGTGCTCTTGGGCTACGCATAGCGGGACCCTTAGAGCCATTCAGCATCCGAAACTGCAAGGTACTCCCGTCAGCTATCCTTGCCATCGCCCCGCCCAACGCATCGATCTCTCGGACAATCTGTCCCTTGCCGATACCTCCTACCGACGGGTTACAGCTCATCTCTCCCAGTTTCGTAAGATCCGCAGTAATCAGCAGCGTACGGAAACCCATGCGTCCACATGCGTTCGCCGCCTCACAGCCGGCATGACCGCCACCCACCACAATGATATCAAAAACGCCACTAACGCCCATTTATCTTCGCTTTGCAACTCGATACGTACCTATCTTCAGCGGCGCGTATCCGCTCCAATTCCCACTGCGTATGATCATCATAACCAACCAGATGCAATACCCCATGAAATACCACACGCAGGATCTCATCCGATAGCGGAACGCCGAGCTCCCTCGCGTTACGCTCCACTTGCGGTACACAAATGTAAATGTCTGAAAACAAAACGTTTTCCTCGGTATACGGAAACGTTATTATATCGGTGGAGTAATCGTGCCCCAGATACTTACGGTTGAGTTTCAATATAGATGTGGTATTGCAAAACACGTAGTGCAAATAGCCAACCTCGAATCCCTTATCCTTCGCTATCTCCACTATTGTACCACGAACCGCCGCAAGATGATGAAGGCGGAAACGCACTACTGAACTAGTAAATTCAATCTGCATTCCGATTATTGCTAAGAAGCTGCTCAGACTTGCTACTATCAAATTCTATGATCAACACTCTACCCCCATCTTCGAATTCCAATCTATCCGACAGCATCCGAATTATGAATAATCCTCGTCCATGCGACTTCTCGATGTTTTCCGGCACCACGGGACTAGGAACATCCACAAACTCAAAGCCACTACCCTCATCTTCAATTCGAAAACGCGCAATCTTTCCGACCACCTCGCAAGCGCACACTATTTTTTTGTTGCAATCCTCCTTATTCCCATGCACTATCGCATTGGTCACGGCCTCTCCAATCACTATGCTCATACTCCCCTGCAGCACCCTAAACGCCGGATATTGCTCCACAATATCATCAATAAAACGCCCCAGCAAATTTAAGGACTGCCGCTCCGAACGTAATTCTATCCTATTCTTCACTACCTTGAATCCCTCTATTTATCGCCTATCGCCCAACACCCCTTGCCTTATACTGTTTTCTGCTTTCTTTTGTTACCCTCCCAGGCGGATTACGGATGTAGCCACAGCGTCGGATTCTCTGATGTCGGTTTCCCCTTCTCGCTCTTCCATATCTCAAAATGGAGCACCGAGCTATTTTCTCCAGGTTGCACTGCCACCTCTCCTAGCACTCTTTGGGGCGTCACCTCATCATTCACTTTCACAAGAACATTCCGAAGATTTGAGTAGAGTGATAAATAGTCACCATGACGAACAATCACCGTCATATTTTGTCCCGCAATCTCGCTTATCAAGGTAACCCTCCCCGAAAATACGGAGAACACTTTTGCGCCCACGCTCGTGGTAATGTAAATACCTTCGCTGTTGGTTTGCACATGTTTATATAGCTTGCTCCGCTCCAAGCCATACCCGCGCGTTACTGTCCCCGTGTTTACAGGCCAAGGGAGCTTACCCCTATTCTGCCGAAAAGTTTTGCTCAGCTCGAGGAACTGCGCGTTACGCTTCATCTTATTGCTCTGCTCTCGCTCCTGCTTTAACAGCCGCTCAATCGACGCCTGTAGCCTTCCCATCTGCTCCTGATCCTTCTCTACCTGCTGCTTTAAATCGCTCTGCGTTCGCTTCAGCCGCTCCACCACACGATTATACCGGGTTTGCTCCCGTTCCATATCCGCTTTGGCCTCTGCGTTCGCACGCTGCATGGACACCACCCTCTCCTTATTCGCCTTTAAAGACTTCACCTCTTCCTGCAACTCCAATTCCCTACTCACAATTGCATCGTACCGAAGTTGCTGGTACGACATGTACTCTTTATAGTACCGAATCCTACGATAAAGCTGCGAAATCCCACGCGACGACAACATATACATCACCACGGAATACCTATTCTGCTTGAACTGGCTCGCTTTTAAAAAGCGAGCGTAATCCTCTTTCAACACTTCCAATGAACCTCTCAATGAATCGATCCGACGCTGCCCGGACTCCAGCGCGCGCTTATAGTGACTTTCCTGCTCGCCCAAATTCTGAAGTAACGCATTTTTTGTTTCTATCTGCGACTCCAGCAACGCAATGCGGGCCAAATTCGTTTTAGTCGAATCGGAAGACTCCCTAATCAGGCGGTTCGTCTCCTCGATCCGACGTTGCACTGCCGCGCAGCGGGCGCGAAGTTCATCAATACTCTGCCCTCGTCCCTGCAATGCAGAAACCCCCATCAGCAACGCAACAGTCAATCCCAAAGCTATTCTACGACCAATCATGCTACCGCTGCTTTTGCTCCAACGCCGCCGCCTTCATTCGATAAACTTCTGCACTCGTTTTAGAACCCATCGCCTCTAGCAGATCGCTGTAATTCCTATACACCTCGGCGCTTTGCACCTCTCCCAGAGAAAACAGCTCAGCGTAGTAACCTTTAGCCTTTTGGTATTCTCCCAGTAAATATAGTATGTACGCGTACGTATCCAGGTATGTAGAATTTTTCGGTTCTAGCTCTACGCATCTCTTCGACATCCGCTCCGCCTCCTTCAAGCGGTTCGCCTTCGAATCCTTCGCCAAATAATATGCGTAATTATTTAGTAGTATGGTATTATCATACTCAAACTTCAACCCTTTCTGGTACTCCTTGTACGCCTGTTCTCGCATATCACGCGACATGTACAGATCCCCAACGAATGCGTGGAGCGCAGAGATGGTTTTTCTGTAGGCCCGTTGCGCCGGCAATTTTTGTTCCCACGATGCCCCATGGTAGTACACGGTATCCTGCTTGCCCGCACGTTTCATGCAGCCCGTATAGTAATCTATGTAGTGGTATGCCGTATCTCGCGCAGCTTCGAAGGATTTGGTAACATCGTAGAGTTTCGCCAAATATTGCGTTGCAACCAGAGCATTGGGGAATCGCTTCATAATGTACCGTTGCGTGGCCGAAAGCTCATTCCACCTCGATAACGGGTACGCCTGCGCCGCATTTTTCCAATCTTCCTTGGTGCGGTCCACCCATTTCCCATCCACGTTAGCATGGAAATCTTCAAACTCTTGAAGGATTGCCCATCTGAGGAAATCACCGCTATCGCGCTCCGCAACACGACGGAGCAATTCGTAGGTGCGAGTATTATCCTTCACTTTCCTGTACATAATCTCCGCGAAGCCCAGCACCGCATCCACCCTGGGGTAACGCTTTAGTAGCACATCGGCGTATGCCAAACCCTCTGCCATCGAAACGCTATCAAGGATACCTATCGGGCTGATCGACTGCAATAAACGTTCAATATCGCTCGCATCATATTCGCATTCCGACACCATGGCAACCCCTTCCTTAAAGGCATCTCCAAATTTCCCGCTATGCTTAAGATACGATTGATAAATAGCCATGTCACGCGCTGACACACAGCCGCCTCGCTTTTCTCTCGTATAGAACAGCTCTATCAAACTACCCTCATTTAGCACCGCTGCCGCCATCAATGCAAAACCATTTAACCACGGCATCGCGTTCTCGCGCGTGGCGAATTTCTCAATGTAATCTTTTGCCAGTTTCCGATCCCCCTTGCTAAGGTAGCACGAACTCAACACCACATCCGCGACCCCATCCTCTTCATGGCCCGCGTAGTGCCTTAACGCGTAGGCTATGCACTCATCATATTTCCCAGCATCATGTAAATGGAAGAGAAGCTGCTGCGCGTACGAAGCGTTCGTGCTATCCAGCTCAACGCATCTGCGCTCGTCTCCCAGCACGGAATCCAACGGCATTCGCTGCAATTGCTTTATCTCTGCCCGTTTCGCGTACGCCAGCGCATTAGTGGCATCAAGAGAAATACACCGATCGATTGACTTTCTCGCCTCGCTATAATCGCCATACTTAACGTACGCATCAGCCCGAAGCAGGTGCGCCTCCGCGCTATCAGGGTACGAATTTACCAACGCATCGTACCCCCGGGGCGACTGCAGCCCATCAGCTAGGTACATCCCATGGAATGCATCGTAGAAGGAGGACAAGTACCCTTGAGGAAACGCGGGGCCGCGCTCCGTTTCTAACCTCGTCCGCTTTCCCGTCGAGCAGCCCGCTAGGCTCACCGCAGCGCAGAGTACCGCCAAACGCACCCCTAATAATACTTTACCTGCATTTCTTCTTCCGCTACTATTCATCGACTACCTCTCTTCGCTTAATTCACCTTGACCCCGTATGACCAAAACGCCCTTCCCCGCGCTTGGTATCGCTTAGCTCTTCAACCCGCTCAAATTCACCTCTCACCACCGGGCATACCACCATCTGCGCAATCCTATCCCCATCGTTTATCCTAAAAGTCTCACCCCCTAAATTTACCATCAGCACGATAATCTCGCCACGATAGTCGCTATCTATCGTGCCAGGCGAATTCAAAACCGTCATTCCCGAACGCACAGCCAAACCGCTGCGGGGGCGTATCTGCACCTCGTACCCCTCCGGGACTTCCACATAGATCCCCGTCGGCACCGCGCACCGCATTCCTGGTGACACATCGACCGGATGCGGCAGCAACGCCCTAACATCGGCCCCGGAAGCCCCTGGCGTCTGGTACTCCGGCATTACAGCTCCTGTTGAAAGCTTAATTTTTACTTTACATTCCATCTATTAAGTAACTTCAATAGAGATATTTTCTCCACTTTTAGTATTGCAGCTACAAGCAGCATTCCCAATGCAAATCGTATAGTAAGCAAAGCTAACACATTTTCGATTGGTAGCACCATCCCAACTGCTCCGACCAGCAGCGATGCCAACGCCACCAAACCCATCCGCCCCCACTCGTAGGGAACTCTGAAGTATCTACGCCCCACTGCCACGCATACATACACCATCACCGCGTAGCACGCCACCCGCGCCCACGCCGCGCCATAGTAGCTCATGCGGGGTGTAAGGGCAAGATTCGCGCTCACGGTAACAAGCGCCCCAAGAAGCACAAAGGCTACCGCGTACCAGGTTTTATTCTGTATCTTATACCAAAAACTCACATTGAAGTATAAACCATAGAGAACGTTGGCGACTAGCATCACCGGGACAACGCCCAGCCCTACCCGGAACTCTTCCCCCACAAAGTATTGCACCACGGGAAGCGCGAAGAGTATACCTACCAGCATTACAAGCGTAAAATAGGTAAACCACTTCGTAACCGTAGCGTACACCCGAGGATCGCTGCGTTTGCCAGCCTCCTTGAAAAAGAACGGTTCGGCCGCAAATTTAAACATTTGCACGCACAGAACCATCAGGACGGCAATCTTCACATTCGCCCCGTATATCCCAACCTCGGCCATCGCATCCATGGCCGGGGTAAGCCATTTTATCATAAATCTATCCACAAACTCATTAGTTACGCCGCCAAGGCCTCCGAGGAGTAAAGGAAAGGAGAATACAAAGACCTCACCCAAAACCCTTAATCGACCTCTACCCGGCAAGCCACCCGTTAGCACCAGCGCTATAACGAACGCCGACGCGCTCCCTAATAGGTTACTCAGCAGCACATACCCAACGCCAAAATCCTTGTCGTACAGCCCATACTTGGGAAACAGAAGTAGAAAGATAAGGTTGCCAGCTATGTTTATAAGGACCGATAGAATCTTTATTCCGCTAAAGGCTACGGCCCGCCCGGCCAACCGTAGTTTATCGAATATAATCGCGCTCCACGCATCGAGGGATATAATTCCGGCTAGTATAACTATAAAGCTCTCTCTCCCTTCATAACCAAGCGCTTGAGATATGTTTAGCGCGTTAAAGAAGCAGAGGAGGAAGAATGACACGCTCGTACCCCCTAAAAACCAAAACACCGACGCGTACGTTCGCTTGCGTCCCTGGTCATCACCCAACGACGCGTACCGAAAATAGCCGGTCTCGAGCCCAAAGGTAAGCACAACCAGCAGTATAGCAACATATGCGTATAGCTCGGTAATCTCTCCATACCCCACCCGTCCGAAAACCCGAGTATGCAACGACACCAAAAAATAGTTGAGCAACCGTGGCACCACGCTGCTCAAACCGTAAATCACCGAATCGCCCGCCAACTTCCGCAATGCATCGTTACCCATATCGTCCCGCGCCTTTTCCCTTTCTGACCTACTGGCATCGCGATCGCTTCGAACATTCGTACGCCCTCCAGATGCTCCACGAACCGAATAGCCTTAAAGGGTAATCTGTCTCTCCTTCACGCGCAAGGAAGCCCTCTTTTAAGGCAAGTACCGCAATCTTCCACCAAGGTCAACCCTATCTTTTCCGGTGCAAAGATACTCTGTTTATACTTCTAGAGGCGCAATGCCCCTAACGCGCCTCGCGCGAAATGCTTTCCCTCCTATTCCTAAAATTTAATGTACCTTGCACCAAAATTAAAGGGTAAATATACTTATGGGCAATACTCAGCTTTTGGTCATCCCAATCATGCTACTCCTCTCTGCATCGAGCAGCTGCAACAAGCTCCCAAAGGGCGCTAATCCGGATTGCTACATCGTCAAGATGTCAACCTCCAAGGGCGATATTTATATCGAGCTCAGCAACGAAACGCCGCAGCACCGCGATAATTTTGTTAAGCTTGTGAAGGAGGGCTTTTACGATAGTCTCGCGTTCCACAGGGTCATTAAAGATTTTATGGTTCAGGGGGGCGACCCTGACACTCGCAACTTTAAACCTGGCACCCACTACGGTTCTGGCGATCTCGGCTACACCATTCCCGCCGAATTTGTCCCCTCGCTCTTTCATAAAAAGGGTGCCCTTGCAGCCGCACGCACGGGGGATAACGTCAATCCTGAGAAACGCTCCAGCGCCTCGCAATTTTACATTGTGCAGGGCAAGGTGACCCCAAAGGAAGAAATTGATATCCTCGCTTCCAGAATGGACGCGCAGAGACGCCAGAACGCTGGCCAGCAGGCGGTCAACCAGTTTGCCTCCGAGAATATGGATAAGCTTCGCGCCATGCCCCGCGAAGAGGCCAACAGGCTAATCGACTCCATCGGTCAAACCGCAGCCACCGCGGCGAAAGGGTTTACTATGAGCCAAGAGCAGCGCGAAGCCTATACCTCCATCGGAGGGACACCTTTCCTCGATGGTGAATACACCGTGTTTGGTCAGGTAATCCAAGGAATCGAAGTCGTGGATGCCATCGCCGCAAGCGAAACCGACGACATGGATTGCCCTAAAAACGTGGTACTTATCAAAAAGATGGAGATTATAAATACTCCAAAAAATCTGAAGTAAACCGCGCTATTGTAGCATATAAAGTGGGCCCTGCAGCGTTGCAGGGCCTTTTTTCTCCATTTTTGAATAGCAGTAGTCGCCACCATTCTCTCACTCCTGAAAAAAGGAACCAGATACTAACGTATATCACTATCCCACCCCCCGTTCGCTTCCTGACACCAACACCAGCGGCTACGAATCGCAAAATTTTCAAAGACCCTTTTTGCGTAGCTGAGTAAATTCAACTACTTTTGCAGCTAGTTTTATCAACTCTTAACTTTTTTGCAATGAAACGCATTTCATTTTTTGCAATGGTCGCCTCGCTGGCGGCACTAGTCCTCGCATCCTGCGGTGGCAATAACAATTCCGTGCAGGTTAAACTGCTCCCTTCTAACTCTGGCCGCATCTACTTTGGATACTGCGACGCGCAGGGCGATAAGGTTAAGGAGGACGATACCGTGGCCGTTAAAGATGGTATCGCCATTCTCGATGTGAAACGTTACGCAGACAAAAACCCCATCGCGTACTTTTTTTATCCCGAGCAGGGCGACCAGGTTTATTTTCTCCCGCAGAGCGGAAGTCTCACCTTCACTGAACAGGAGAGCGTAAATGGGAATCCTGATGGAGGTTCTACCTTTGTGCCTAACGCCGGCAGCCTGTCGAACGATAACCAGAAATTTCAGGAGCTGTACGCCTTTTCTTCCAAAATTAACAGCATCGGGAAAAGCTTGAACGAAAAATATCAAATCGCTGCCTACAACAATGACAAGGAGCGCATCGACAGCATCCGCAACGCTTTTGGTGAGTTTATAGCTTCCATGAAGGAGGAAACAAAGAAATTCGTATCCGACAACATCGCAAACCCCGCTGGCCAGGTTGCGCTAGCCAACAATCTCGACCTCTACAAGTTCAACATCGTTGACTTCGACGCCGTTATAAATAATTTACCCGATGGGAATTTAAAGAATGATTTGCTCGCCCGCATGGAGCCCGCCCGAAAAATTCAACCCGGGCAACAGTTTATTGAGGTCGCGCTCCCCACTCCGCAGGGCGATACCCTACGGCTAAGCGAAATTGTGGCAAAAAGCAAGGTAACGCTGCTCGATTTCTGGGCCTCGTGGTGCGGTCCTTGCCGACAGTTCAACCCTATCCTCGTCGAAATTTACAAGCAGTTTCACGATAAGGGTTTTGACATCTACGGTGTTTCGCTCGATCAGGATAAGGAGCAATGGACAAAAGCTATCAAGGAGCAGAATCTCACATGGAATCACGTTTCCAATTTGAAGGCGTGGGATTGCCCGGCTCGCCTCGACTACATGGTGCAGGGCATTCCCTCCAGCGTGCTTATCGGCCAAGACGGTAAAATCATCGCCCATAACCTCGAGGGGAACGAACTTAAAGCTAAACTTGCAGAGCTTCTCGCGGAATAGCTTAGGTAAATGAAAAAGGGGCGCGCATGTGAACATGCGCGCCCCTTTTTCATTTACTTCCTTCTCATACGTCTCGCAAATTTAGGCTCTAGCACAAACGTTGCTATCATCGCCTTCCTTGCATCGCCTAGCACTTCGCGCCCAATGCTAGCCTTCTGAACCCTCAACCTCTGCAATTTTTCTCGTTTCTCCTTCAGCAGTAGCGCAGCAGCTCTCTTTGCCGCCAACCCCGGCCCGGGGGG
>JABCPG020000015.1 GCA_013333195.2 Bacteroidia bacterium | reverse complement strand
TCAGGTGACGGACGCGGCGGGTAAGGCCTCGTTCGCGGGGCTGTCGCTGCAGAGCTACACGTACACGGTGAGCAAGGCGGGGTATGACGATGCGACAGGCACTGTGGCGCTTGCAGCTGAAGGCGCGCTCGAGAAGGTGACGATGCGCAAGCTGGTGACAGCCGTTTTGGCATCTTCGCTGCCGTATGTGGCGGTTCGCCCAAATCCGGCAAAATCTACGCTCTTCGTGGAGAATGTGGAGGGAGTGCAGCGATTGCGGGTTGTATCTTTGCGCGGAGAGGAGCTTCGTCTGCGATTGAACAAAGATAGAGAGCGTGTAGTCAGCATTCTATTGGATGGCCTGTCGGAGGGGATGTATCTGTTGGTTGTTGAGGGAGAGGGCGCACGACGGGTGATTCCGTTCGTAGTGGTACGTTAAATTTTTTCGAAAGTAGGGCTTCTTCCACGTGGGGACTCGTGGGGGAAGCCCTACTTTTTTATATCCTGATGTAAGGGCATACCGACCTAACCCTGTTAGGGCGCTGCTTTTTGCGACTGAATAGATGCAGAAGTGTAGATGCCTAAAAGGAGGGCGGTTTTATATTTCTAAAAAAGTTATTCTGTTGATGGAGTAAACTATTCATTTGCAATAATAAAGAATAGGATTACCTTTGCCCCCGGGTAGCCTCCGATACGTGTAGATTTCACATTCTACAGTGCGGACGCGGACGTAAGTAGAGAATATAATAGAAAGATGGGAGAGAAGAAAAATTCCGGTATCCGTAGAATTGGGCCTAGGATTCATGGGCATACGATCCGTTTTGAGCTGAACGCTGTTTACATTATTACGTTCGTCGTGCTGCTGCTTGCGCTTTACGCCATGGAGCTTTCGGTAGTGATGCGAGAATCGCGACGAAATGCTGAGGCAGAACTGGCCTCCTGGGGAAAGCTTGAGCGTAAGGAGCTGAATGCGGTGCTCTCCATGTCGTATCTTCTAGCTCAGCAGACTGCTGGTTCTATTGCTATGAACATTGGTTATGGTCTTGCTACGCGTGAGTCGATTTGCGGTGCGCTTCATGCAGATTTGATGTCCATGCCGGATCTATTCGCTGCGACTGTGAGCATGGAGCAAAATGCGGTGGATTCTTTGGATGCGCATTACATTCGCGCGGACGGTTTACGGCCGAATGCCCATTTCGATGGCGGATGGTATAAAGGAGATAGGGGGCAAATCAAGCAGTTAGAGTTTCATCTGAAAAATGGGAAGACTTACAAATATTTTAACGATGAGACTACCTCTTGGGAAAGCCCTTACTACGAGCAGTTGAAGGCGGGAATTTTCTCTACGTTTCGGATATTTACGCCGAGAGCTTTTCGGGATTTGAGAAGGTGAAGATGTTTTCATTGGCTGTTCCAGTGCTTGTTAAAGATAGGTTTTGCGGTGTTGTCAAATTTAACATAGGGGTTTCTGCCCTTTCTTCTAAGATTGCGCGCCTCAATGAAGAGATAGATGGGGAGGTGGCGCTAATCGCGAGCAACGGAGAAATAGTGATGCATCGCGACAACGCGATTGTGGGTGAGTCGGCTGAGGCTTTAGGAGATTTACCCCCAGATCTTTTGGCGAAAGCTATGGAAGGCGAGCCGGTGCTGTATGTTGCTAGCACTTCGGCGGGGAAGGTGATGCGAAAGCTGGATCATTTCAATTTGCTAGGGACAGAGAACGAGTGGGTTGTAATGACGCAGGTGCCTTTGTCAGAGTTTTACAGGGTTCAAAATCGCTTGTTGCTCCGAGTGGTAATCAGTTTGCTTGCTGGCATTCTTGCGTTTACTGTAATTTCTCTACTGCTGGCTCGCCGGTTTGCAAAACCCCTTGAATACCTTCAAAAAGTTCTGTCGAGCATGAAGAATGGGGATTTGTCAAAGGCATCGAGAATAATTTCGGGGAGTAGGGAGATAAACGCAGTGCAGGTGGACGTGGAGGCGCTACGTGAACGTTTCTACACGATTATTAACGAGTTGGAGGTGAGGGCGCGCGTGTTGGCTTACGGTAGCGAAGAATTTAGAGGAGAGGCGGAAAAAATTCTTAAATCCAGTGAAGATCAGTCGGAACGCAGCGCAGTGGTTGAGAACACTGTGACGAAGCTTGTGGATGGACACCGTGAAGTTTTTGGAAATATTGTTGAAACCGACCGTGTGGTTGTGGCTACTCTGGAAGGGCTCAGGGGTGTAGTCGATTCATCGCGGGTCAGCGCGGAGATGATGGAACGCATGAAGGAGCGTATTGCCCAGGTGGAGAGCATAGCGTCGCAGACGAATATCCTTGCATTGAATGCCGCGGTGGAGGCGGCCCGTGCGGGGGAGCATGGGCGTGGTTTTTCCGTTGTAGCGGCGGAGGTAAGAAAGCTCTCGGAGCACACGGCGTTGGTAGTAACTGAGGTTCGACAGATGATAGTTAGGAGTCTCGAGGCGACGCAAACTTCGAGTCGGTTGGCATCCGACCTTCTGCCCTCGATGGAAAGGAGTTCTGCCCTGGCGAAGGCCTCCGCCGATACGTCGACGCATGAGAATGAGCTTTTTGACACGATTAGCGAAACAGTAGCTGCGCTGTCCGCCAGCGTACAGCTGAATGTGGAGGCGAGTCAGGCTATTTTGGTTCGGGCCAAATCTCTTGCCGAACAGGCTTCGGAGCAGGCAAAGCAGTTTAAGGTGCTCACGCGCGAGGCGTAGAAGATGTACAGTTGTTGCACCGACTTGTGGGTAAGGACGAAGGCAGATTTCCATAGAATGGGGGTGAGGAATGGGAATCAGGTTTACGATTTGTGAGATGAAGTTTTGGATCAGCATACCACTGTTATAGATATTTTAGCGAGCGTAATACTTGCTTCTGTTTTTTAGTACCTTTGCGCCGGAACTAGGTGCTGCATCTAGTAGGAGTTTGGGGTTGGTAAAAGTTAAAACGATGATAAAGATGAAGAGGGTTTGTCTTGTTATTGCCGTGTTCATGGCGGGTTTGCTGTTTTGTACTGGGGTCAAAGCGCAGCCGAAGGCCGTTGGGCTTCGTTTTGGGTATGTGATGGAGGTGTCGTACCAACATTCGTTGGGCAATGGCTTTTTAGAGGCTGGTCTGGGATTGCCGGGCTACTACGCTGGGATTTCTCTTACGGGCACGTACAATTGGGTGGCGTATCAGAATAATACTGCGAAAAGGGATCATTTTGAGTTTTTCCTGGGTGGAGGTTTAGGACTGCATGTGAATTTTTGGCGCTATGCCTATCCCTTGTACTATGATGCCTCTAGCGAGTGGTATACTAGGGTTGGGTTTGGCCCTATGGGTAGCATCGGTGTTCAGTACCAGTTCTCATTTCCTTTTCAAATAGGGCTTTCGTGGCGCCCGATGTTTGGAGTTGCCATGGGGAGTGGGGGTACGGGATTTTACCTTCCTGGCCTGTACGATGGGGGAATCGCATTGCGCTATGTGTTTTAGACAAGGGATGTTGGGGTAGAGTAGAGCGCGGGGATGCGGTGGCTTGCCGGTTAGGCTTGCCACCGCATCTTTTTTGAAGCTTAATATTGCGTGTGGAGCGGCTGGAGGTTGTGAGAAGGAGGAGTGAGTTTCGCAGTAAGTTGAATCTGAGCATTTTTACTTAGATGTGGAATTTCGAGAGGCTGGGCGTAGGTGAACGTATTAAAAAGATTGATGCGTTTAGGATGTCCTTGACCTTTGTAGCTCGTATATGAGCAGAAAATAAAGTAATTTTGCGCCTGAAAGGGAATGATTTGTAAATGAGTAAAGTGGTGTAGACCGAACGAGGGGATCAATGGTAGGGAAAAGGAGTGTGCGGAATAGGCTGGTGCTGGCGGTGCTGTTGGTGACAGTGACGTTGTTCGCAGTTTCTACTGGAGTGCTGGTCAAGCGTTTTATCAATCTTGGTCGTGACGCTGCGGAGCGTTTGATTAGCGCCCGTGTTGCGGCCACTGCGCAGCGAATTGGGGAGCCATTGCGCCAGCGGGTAGAGTGTGTAGAATTTTTGGCCAGTAGCTTAAATGGTTTGAGTGCAGAGAATGCGGGGCGGGATATTGCCTCTTTCTCTATTTACGCTGCGAAGATTGCTGCGAGTCAACCCGCGGGCAGCACGTTGTGGGCTTCGTTCGATTGCCGTTACTTCCATTTTAATGTAGATGGCATTAATGAAAATGCCTATCGCACCCTCAGGTTTTACAACAATGGGGTGCGAGTGATGCGTTTTGACTCCCTCATCGTAGAGGGCGATGGCCTATATGAGCGGTTTCGGGATAAGGGAATGACGCAGGTCACTTCCCCTAGTCGAGCAGAGGTTTCGCAGGGCGAATTTCAACTTTCCCAAACGTTCGTGGCTCCTGTTTTCGATTCTTCAGGTCGAGGTATGGGTGTGGTTGGCATTGATTTTTCTTTGTTGCAGTGCTACCAGGATGCGCAGAAGGCTCTACCCTTAAGCGGTGCGTATTCTATGGTTGTTGCGGGTGATTTGTCTTTGGTCTCTTATCCGAATAAGAGTAATATAGGGTTACCTTTCGAGGATGTTTTGACCACGATGCCAGGTATAAAGACTGCGATGGACGGCATGCAACGGGGAGATACTGTGCGGATGTTGTATCGCAATATTGAAAGCGGGCAGGAGACAATGTTCTTTTCGGTACCTATTCGTTTGGTCCAAAATGAGCCTCCCTGGGCTTACTGCGAGGTTGTTCCCTTCTCCTCCGTTCTCGCTGAGGCGAAGGTATCATGGCGCTCCATTGTGTCCGTGGTTATTATCGCGCTTGCGCTGCTGATTGTTGCACTGGTAGTTATAGCTAATAGATTTGCCCGTCCGTTAGCGAGGGCGAGCAGCAGCCTGCGCCAACTCTCCCAAGGAAGGCTCGATGAGTCTTTGCGTCTGAATGTCTCTCGCGAAGATGAAATAGGGGAAATAGCGCGTTCTACCAATCGTTTGCTCGAGGGGCTACGGGATAAGGCTCTCTTTGCAGAGGCTATTGGCCAGGGTAAGCTGAATGCGTCCTACGCGGCTGATGAAGAAGATATTCTGGGACAAAGCCTCAAGGCGATGCAAATGAGCTTGCGTGTGGCGAATGAGAGGGAGGAGGCGCAGCGTCGTGTTGAGAATCAACAGGCATGGGCGACAAAAGGGATTGCGGAGTTTGCGGAGTTGTTCCGTAAGAATACGGATAGCATCGATACATTTAGCTACCAAATGGTACATGCATTGGTTGAGTATATTGGAGCGAATGTTGGAGCTGTCTTTTTGCTCGAGAAGGAGCAATCGACTCAGGTGAAGAGTTTTCGCATGGCTGCTAGTTATGCATACGAGATTCGTCGCTTTAAAGAGCAGCGTATTGCATGGGGAGAAGGGCTTGTGGGCCGTTGTGGAATAGAGAGGCAGCGTATTCTCTTGACGGATATCCCTACGGGTTACGTAAAGATTGCATCAGGATTGGGGGAATGTCCTCCTACCGCTTTACTGCTTGTGCCGATGGTGGTGCGTGAGGAGTTGGTTGGTGTGCTTGAAGTTGCTTCTCTCTCCGTATTTGAGGAGTATGTGATTCAATTCGTGGAATCCGTAGTAGGTGCTTTTGCTGGAACTCTGCTGACGGTTGAGGGGAATCAGCGTACACAGGTACTCCTGCGTGAGGCGCAAGAACAGTCAAAAACCTTGCGAGAGCAGGAAGACACCATGCGCCAAAACTATGAGGAGCTACAGGCGATACAAGAGGAGAGCGAACAGCAAAAAGCGGTGATGGAGAGCCTAGAGCATGCGGTGCAAGTTGCTTGTTTTGTTGCCGAGTTCGATAGAGATGCGAGAATGGTAAGAGTAAATGATGACTTTCTGTCTACCATTCGAGCGAGTCGTGAGGAGATGATAGGGACGCACGCTGCGGAATTCTTGAGTTTGCATCAAGAAATTGCCCATGATTTCTCTCACTTCTGGGAAGAGATTTTAGAGGGGGTCGTCAAGCGCCAAATGTTCGTGGAGATGACGTATCGAAACCAGCATTTCTTTTTTATTGAGACGTACGCTCCGATATATAATGCGGGGGGAGAGGTGACGGGTGTTATACGCATAGGGTATCCGGCGCAGGGTTCAGATCGGGAGGAGCGCGATGGGCAGTAGTGTTCCGCTTGCTGAGAGGATGCGTCCCCGAACGTTGGATGACTATGTGGGGCAATCGCATCTGGTGGGGAAGGGGGCAGTGATTCGCCAGATGATAGAATCTGGGAATGTATTTCCGTTTATTCTTTGGGGACCGCCAGGCGTTGGTAAAACCACTCTAGCGCGGTTGGTGGCAACCTCAGCGCAGCGGGAATTTTATACGCTGAGCGCCGTCAATGCGGGGGTGAAAGAGGTTCGTGAGGTACTCACCGCTGCTGTTAAGCAGACTGCAGGAGGGGTTGGTAAGCCGCCAGTACTCTTTATAGATGAGATCCATCGTTTTAGTAAATCCCAGCAGGATTCCCTACTCGCGGCGGTTGAGCGGGGGGATGTTGTGCTGTTCGGTGCCACCACAGAGAACCCTTCTTTTGAAGTTATATCCCCATTGCTTTCTCGCTGTCAGGTGTACACATTGCGTCAACTTTCTCCTGACGAGTTGCAAACCTTGCTCGATAGGGCTCTGCGTGAGGATGTGCTGCTGCGTGAGGTTCGTTTTGATATCCGCGAACGTGAGGCACTATTAGGGTATGCGGCCGGGGATGGGCGGCGTTTGTTGAATATATTGGAGCTGCTCTACGGGGCGCGCCAAGGGGATTCGATCGTAGTGACGAATGAGCGAGTGGAGTTTTTACTGCAAACGCACGCTGCGCGTTATGATAAAAAGGGCGAACAGCACTACGACATGATTTCAGCTTTCATAAAGTCGATACGGGGTAGCGACCCCAATGCTGCTGTGTATTGGCTTGCGCGAATGCTTGATGGGGGGGAGGATCCAGTTTTTGTTGCGCGAAGAATGGTTATTTCAGCATCTGAAGATGTTGGGCTTGCCAATCCTAATGCGTTGCTCTTGGCAATGTCGGGATTCGATGCGGTTCGAGCCGTAGGTATGCCTGAGGCGAGGATTATTTTGTCAGAAGTCGCAATATATTTGGCGAGCAGCGCGAAGAGCAATGCCAGTTACAAGGCCATTAATGAGGCGCTGGGTCTCGTTCATGGAGAAGGGCCGAGGGAAGTCCCCTTGCATCTGCGGAACGCTGAAACGAAACTCATGCGGGATTGGGGGTATGGGAAAGGGTATCAGTATCCCCATGATTTCCCCAATAACTTTTCTGCTCAAGAGTATCTGCCCATTGGGCTTGAGGGCCATCCGTTCTATGTGCCGCAGGACAATCCTCGCGAACGTGAAATGCGGATGAATCTTGCTCGGCTCTGGCGTGGTAAGTATGGATATTGAGGGATTGTGCGATTCTAGGAGTGTATGATGGGTGCAGGTAGCTTGTTACGCGCATCTGTGAAGTTCATCGTAAAAAATATTTTGCGGTTCAGCGTTGCGTCGTATTAGACTTTATGAGGTTCTTGTTGATTAATTCCCTCATGTTGAGACCATCTGTTGAACTTGATTGGTGGGGGAGAGCTGAATGGAAGAAAGCGTAGAGGAGATGAATTAATGGAGATTGATGGTATGGAAGCTCAGATTATTGCTGTAGGTACGGAGCTCACTATAGGGCAGGTGCTTGATACAAACTCAAATTATCTCTCGCAATCGCTCGATGCGTTGGGCGTGCGGGTTGTTGGTATACAGGTTATACCTGATGATAGAGTCACCATGCGGAGGGCTTTTGAGGAGAGTGTGGCGAAATACGACTTTACCATCGTGACGGGGGGGCTGGGTCCTACCGATGACGATTTTACAAAATTCGTATTGCGTGATATGTTCGGTGGGGATTGGAAAGAGGATGCCGCCTCATTGGCTGCGATTATTGACTATTTTTCGCGACGTGGGGCGGAGGCATCCCCTCGAAATTTGGCCCAAGCATCCGTTCCCTCCAGCTGCGATGTCCTATTTAACCGTTTAGGTACAGCCCCGGGTATGCTTTTTCGACGTGGCGATCATTTCTTAATCTCCCTACCAGGGGTGCCATTCGAAATGAAAGCTTTGTTTGCTGAGAGGGTGGAGCCTTTAATTATGTCACAGTCGAATAGACGGAATTTCCATCGTACGCTGCAGATCTATGGTATCGCTGAAAGCGATTTGGCTGATAGGTTGCGTTCGTGGGAGTCTAGTCTCAGTCCAGAATTCTCGTTAGCCTATTTGCCCTCTCTGGAGTCTATTCGGCTTCGGATTAGTGCCAAAGGTGAAGCGAATAAGGATACGGAGGCTCATGCGGAGAGCAAGGTGCGAGAGCTACGGAATATATTGGGACCATTACTCTTTGGTGAGGGTGACGAATCGTTAGCGGATGTCGTGGGGAAGTTACTCGTTGCTAAAAAGGCTTCTGTGGCGATTGCTGAGAGTTGTACCGGTGGTGGGGTATGTAAATCTTTAGTCTCTGTACCCGGTGCTTCACTGTATGTGAGAGGGGGGATTGTTGCGTATTCAAATGCCATTAAAGAGAGACTGCTGGGAGTCGCGGAGAGTGAAATTCTCGATTGTGGTGCTGCGAGTGGAGAAGTGGCAGAGGCGATGGCAGAGGGGGTTCGGAAACTGATGGACTCAGATTATGCAGTCTCGACAACGGGCGTTCTTGGCCCCCAAGGCGATGGTTCATGCACACCGATTGGCACAGTTTGGGTTAGCGTGAGCGGTCCTTTAGGGGTGTCTACAAAGATGTTTAGGGTGAGACAGTCGCGCGAGATTGGCATGGCTCTAGGGGTGAGCCGTGCGCTCAATGAGCTACGACTTTACCTTCTACGGGAAGAATAGGGAGAACTTGTGTGTCTTGAAGAGGGGTATGGGGTGGATGCTGTATAGCGCATGCAACGCTAATTTTAGGACACTGGAAGAGGAAGAAAACGGTCTGTAACCGTCTCTTCTACAAACGTTTGGTGAGTGAATCCTGAGAATTGCGCCAAGGCAAGGAGGAAAGCGCGGTGATTATAAAAAATGTGGGTAAGCTCCATGCATCGCACCGCTACGACCCTCTATCCTTGCTGTCTTCCGACCCTGGGGAGGTTCGAGGGGAGCTGGTCGTCCAAGACTTACCCACGACGCAAAGGTAAGTATCTTTTTAATAATGGCAAGCGGTGCTTTCCGGATAGGCTTTCCCAAGTAATGATTTTTTATGGAAATGATGTTTGCGCATAAAACGAATTTCAACGTAGGACATTTATTGCTTCCACTGAAAATCAGGCGTTTGGGTTACATTTCATTTAAAAGTATTCCTTCTTAAGGATAGCGAGCTGCCCCTTAAACTTGCGCTAGTGAAAAAAATTCATACCTTTGCACAAGGAGATTAGGGAATTGTGACGAAATTTAAACATTGCCAAATATGAATAAGACTCAGCTTATTGATGCGATAGCCAGCGAGGCTGGCTTGACAAAGGTGCAGGCTCGTCAGGCTCTTGAAGCGGTGTTGACGACCACGATGCAGACCTTGGGGCGTGGTGAGGAAGTGACCATTGTGGGGTTCGGTTCGTTTAAGGTGGCGGAGCGTAAGGCGCGACTTGGGATGAATCCGCAAACTAAGCAGAAAATAGAGATTCCTGCTGCCAGGGTCGTTCGTTTTAAGCCCGGGAGCGAGCTAGAGAATGCGGTGAAGAAGTAGCCGTTCGTTCTTTTTGATGCTTTAGCTGCGTGTGAAATTGTAGCGTGCTGGCTCGTAAAAGGGTTTGGCACGCTTTTTTTTTGACTAGCTATGCTTGATGAAGACGCCATTGAAGTGCTTAGAGCGTATTTGTTACCTGAGCGTTGGGTTCGCCTTTCCGATGCGGTAAGGAATAGGACGCGGTGGGTGACGGTCGCCTTTGATAGTCTTGTGCATAGCCATAATGTGAATGCGGTTTTACGAACCTGCGAGTGTTTAGGCATTCAAGACGTACATGTGGTCACGGGCGCTTCTTCCTTGGCGACATATCCCGGGATTTCCCGTGGAGCCTTGGAGTGGCTCTCAGTTCACGAGTACCCTACTGTTTCTGACCAAATAGCTGCTTTACGTAGCTCTGGCTATCGGCTTATCGGAACCGGTCCACATCGGGTGAACAATAGCGTCGCGCTGCGTGATTTCTCTCCCTTGCAGGCGCCTGTCGCGTTGCTATTCGGTCAGGAGAGGCATGGCATGTCGGCCGAAGCGTTAGAGGCTGTTGAGGAGTGTGTGTACATCCCCATGGTCGGGTTCGGCGAAAGCTTTAATATCTCGGTGGCTGCTGGGATCATCTTGAATTCTGTCAGGGAGCGAATCCCGCAGCGCGTTGCTCCATACTGTTTGTCGACGGGGGACGCCAACAGGCTTCTGCTTTCCTGGCTTAAAAAGGACGTGAAGAGTGCTGAGCTTCTTCTCGAAAGGGCGGAAGGGCGGTGCTGAAATGCGTAGCAAAGGCGTTGGTATCGTTCTGCTGTAGCGTGTAGTTGCTCCCTGTTTGCCCCATTTTGTTAGAGATTGATTTTACTTGTCGTGGATGTGGGCATAGTGCGTTGTGTGTGTTCATCGTGGTGTGCGCATTACCAAATCCCATTCGATTCCTTTCAGGGGAGATTTCCTTTTATGGTAGTAAGGCGGCAGCCCGTTTAAGCCCAGGCGCCGTACCCGTTAAGCCCCATTGCGCCGATTTGTTGCTTACTCCTTGTGGTTGGAGAAGTATTTCATGAATTGACTTCTTTCGAATAGGGTGGTGTTCTCGGGAGAAGTTGCTGAGGCGGCCCCTTGCAATGCTTTCACCGTGGCTCTGGGAGAGGTGTGGATAGCGGCTTCCAGCTCCTCGATAAGCGTTTTTAGATAGTGCACACCGTGGAGATAGAGCACTGAGCATACCTGCACTGCGTTGCTCCCTGCGGCCAGTGCCTTGGCTGCTTCTATTCCAGAATGAACGCCGGACGAAATTGCGAGGTCAAGATCTTTCATCTGGGGGCGAGCCAACGCTAGCCAGCGCAATGTCGGGTAGAACTCGCTCTCGCTAGAAAATATCGGGGCCATGGATGGGGTCAACGTGGTTAAATCGATGTCCGGTTCGTAGTAGCGATTAAACAGTACGATTCCCTTAACCCCTCTAAACTGAAGCTGTTGCATCACGTTTAGAGGGTTCGTGAGATTGCGTGTAAGCTTCACTGCTACCGGAATTCGCACCGTTTCCGTTACGGCTTGCACAATCTCGAAGTATTGGCGCTCTATTGAGGAAGCGGTGTCCGAAACGCTGCTCGGGAGTACGTGCACGTTGAGCTCAAGAGCGTCCGCGCCAGCCTGCTCCAGCTTTGAGGCGAACTCCACCCATTGGCCCTTGCTGGCGCAATTGATGCTGGGGATAATAGGTACCTTCACCTCCCTCTTCGCGTCGGACACTAGCTTGATATAGCTCTCTATAGCGTGGCTTTGCACGTACCCTTGGATGTAATCGCGTGCCTCGGGATAGTCATAGCTATTCGTCGTGGCCAGGGCTTGGTTTATAAGTTGCTCTTCGAAAAGCGATTTTAGCACCACCGCTCCGATACCCGCATCGGCTAGCGCCACAATGCGTGGTAACGATTCTGTAAGCCCCGAGCTGCTTGCAATGTAGGGATTGCGAAGGGATAGCCCCAGGTACTTTACGCTTAAATCAGACATGATATATAAATTTTCAACTGTTGCTTTACATTACGCTCCGTAATCTCGTTTCCCAAAGATGGCGCTGCCAACCCTTACCATCGTTGATCCGCTTTCAACGGCTATGGGATAGTCGCTCGACATCCCCATGGAAAGGGTTGAGAAATCTTCTTTGGTCACATTCCCTTCCGTCCTTACCTTTTCAAAGAGGTCGTGCAGTAGGAAAAACTCTTTGCGTATTCTCGTTGTGTCGTCTGTGAGGGTTGCCATGCCCATGAGCCCGGCTATACGCACGTGTTTATACGCGGCGGGGCGCTTGTCGACAAAGAAACGAAACGCTTCATCGGGAGTAAAACCAAATTTCGTCTCCTCTTCGGCAATGTGTACCTGGATGAGGCATTTTACCTCTCTTTCCGCCTTCTCAGCTTCTTGGTCAATGGCGCTCAAAAGTTTCTCACTATCCACCGAATGGATAAGAGACACGAAGGGCACGACGAGCTTCACCTTGTTGCGTTGCAGATGGCCAATCAGATGCCACTCGATATCCTTTGGAAGCGCCTCGTATTTCGGCACCAGTTCTTGCACCTTATTTTCGCCAAAGGCGCGCTGACCCGCATTGTACGCTTCGAGGATTCGTTCGGTTGAATGGGTTTTCGAAACGGCAATGAGCTTGACACCTCTCGGTAGGGTGGCCTTAACTGACGCAAGTGAATCGACTATTGACATGTTGCACCTATCTTCCGGTGCAAAGGTAGCAAAAACGTTAGAAAGATACGATTATCAAGGGAGACTGTTGCGTGTATAGTGTATCCTATGTAAGCCGCAGTGGGAGCGTTTGCTCATGGCTCGTCGCGTGGAACGTTGCGATTTGTATGTTGCCGAATCTAGGGTGTGGATTACGCTGGTTTCGACCCTATTGGGACTGTCTGGCGTTCATCTCAACCCTTGCTCTCCCGCTGAAACTTTCGTAGCTCGAAATTTTGTCCAAGGTAAACCCGTCGCACTTCCGGGTCGTCCGCCAGCTCTTGCGCTGTGCCTTGTTTTAGGATGGAGCCCTCGAAGAGGAGGTATGCTCTGTCGGTGATCGAAAGGGTTTCGTGCACATTGTGGTCGGTGATAAGAATGCCGATATTTCGGTCTTTTAGATGCGCCACGATATGCTGAATATCTTCTACCGCAATGGGGTCGACCCCCGCGAAGGGTTCGTCGAGTAGAATGAATTTGGGGTCTATCGCGAGGGCCCTGGCGATTTCTGTGCGCCGGCGTTCACCCCCGGAGAGCTGTATCCCGTAGCTCTTACGTATCTTTTGGAGGGAAAACTCTTCGATGAGACTTTCTGTCTTCTCGCGTTGCTGCGCCTTAGAGTAGCCATTTAGCTCCATCACCGAGCGGATGTTGTCCTCTACGCTCAGTTTGCGAAAAACGCTAGCCTCCTGGGCTAGGTAGCCTATGCCGCGTTTGGCTCGTTTATAGACCGGTTCTTTGGTGATATCTTTATCGTTGAGGAAAATATGGCCCTCATTGGGGGATATAAGGCCAACTGTCATGTAGAAGGTCGTGGTTTTCCCCGCACCGTTCGGCCCGAGGAGACCCACGATCTCTCCCTGTTGCACTTCCACGCTTACGCGCTTTACCACCGTGCGTGTGTGGTAGCGTTTTACAAGGTTATCCGTGCGCAACCGCATGGGGCCAGCTTCTTTTTCCGTATCCATTCATCTCGCATTATAATGCGGCAAAGATATAAAAAGCTAGCGGGGAGAACGGTTCTTGACTTTACAGAAATTTTGCAGCGGTTTTGAAAAAGAGTACCTTTGCCGCGATGGATACAGAGCGCGAAGTAATGGTGGATAGATCGCCCTGGACGGGCGAGAAGGTTAAGGATAGTGACCGGTTAATGCTGATCACCCTGCATGATAGTCCCTATCCCGTCAGGGAGCAGGCGGAAGCTTTTCTGCTGGGGGGAGGGCGTGTGTTGCAGTACCGTGCGAAAGGAGTGGCGAGGGAGCAAATGTTGCGGGAAGCAACGGCACTCGCGTCGCTGTGCGCCGATTTTGAGGCCACGTTGATCATCAACGATTTCGTTGAGGTCGCGAAGATTGTGGACGCTGATGGGGTGCACCTCGGTTTGGATGATGCTCCGCCGCAGCGCGCGCGCGTTGCGTTAGGGGGCGAGGCTATCATTGGTGCCACGGCGCATAGCGAGAAGGAGCTGAGGGCCTTGGCTGCTCAGCCCATTGACTATATAGGGCTTGGCCCCTACCGCATGACGCAGACTAAACGGAATTTACCTCCTCCGCATGGCGCTGCGGGGGTAGCGCGTTTAGTGTCAATTGCGCGGAGCGCGGGGGTAAATGTGCCAATTTTTGCCATCGGCGGAATTGACGATATGGATATACGCGACGTCTTGAACGCTGGGTGCATGGGGGTTGCTGTTTCTGCTAGCATCGCGCTGGCGAGCGATCCGCAGCGTACCACGACACGTTTCTTGGAACGAATTAATCGGAATGTTCGTTAATGGCCTTACTACTATGCTGGAAATAGGAAGATATCGATTCTCATCGCGGCTATTGCTCGGAACGGGGAAGTTTGCTTCTAACGACATCATGCGCAAGGCAATCATTGCCTCGGGAAGCGAATTGGTGACCGTGGCGTTGAAGCGTGTGGATGTCCATAGTGGCTCTGATGGGGTGCTTGAGAGCGTGCATGTTCCGGGCGTGCACCTCCTCCCGAATACGTCTGGGGTTCGCACCGCGAAAGAGGCTATTTTTGCCGCCGAGATGGCTCGGGAAGCCCTTGGAACGGACTTACTAAAGTTGGAGATCCATCCCGATCCGCGGTACTTACTTCCCGACGGGGAGGCTACGTTGGAGGCTGCAAGGGTTTTGGTGAAGGAGGGTTTCACCGTGCTTCCTTACGTGCAGGCTGATCCCGTTCTTTGCAAGAAGCTGGAGGAGGTGGGTGTCGCTGCGGTGATGCCCTTAGGTTCTCCTATCGGCAGCAATCGTGGCGTGCAGACGCGCGATTTTGTGAAAATTATCGCGGAGCAGGCGAATGTGCCGGTGATTGTTGATGCGGGCATTGGTTCCCCGGCTGATGCGGCGGAAGCGATAGAGCTCGGCGCGAGCGGTGTGTTGGTTAATACGGCCGTGGCGGTCGCGGGTAATCCGGCGGAGATGGCGCTGGCGTTCCGTAGGGCGGTAGAGGGTGCCGCCATTGGCGTGCAGGCGGGTTTACCGCCTCGCGGGGGAGGGGTAGCCGTGGGTACTAGCCCTCTAACTGATTTTTTTGATGCGGTCGAGTAGTCGGAAGGTTTAATCCGCGCGCGGTAAGCGGCGCGCGGCGACAGAAGAGAGGAGAATTTGGTAATGAAATATGAGGTTCTAGTTGATGTGATGCCGCTCGAGGCGTTGCTCGACCCCCAGGGAAAAGCGGTGCTTGGCACGATTAGGCAGCTTGGGTACGATGGTGTGAGTTCTGTGCGTATCGGGAAGCACATCGCGCTGCAGGTCGAGGCGGAAAGCATCGATGCTGTGCGTGGTATTGCCAACGATTTATGCTCTAAGCTCCTGTCAAATCCCATTATGGAGGGGTTTGTCTATACGGTCAATCCGTTGGATTAGCACGTTAGGACGGCTTGCAGTGGATTTTTCAACGCAGATCCGTGAGGGGAAGATAAGCCTCGAGGATTTGATCGATGCCAAAAAACCGCATCTGCGAAGGTGGATTCCCGCTTTTGTACTTTCGTATATCAAGCGAATTGTGCACCTCGATGAGGTGAACGGTACCGTGGCGGGCCATCAGGGAGAGCATGGCAGACAGTTCGCCGAGAATGTGCTTCGGGAAATGGGCGTGGATTACGCCGCGGAAGGCATTTCCGCTTTGTCCACGTCAGGACGCTACATCTTGGTGTCGAATCACCCCCTGGGTGGTTTAGACGGCATGGTGCTAATCGCTCTTTTTGGCCAATATTTCGATAAAATCTATTTCCCGGTTAACGATCTTCTCACCGCGCTGCCGCAGTTCTCCGACATTTTCTTACCCATCAATAAGCATGGTGCGCAGTCGCAAGAAAATGCTCGAAGGTTGAAAGAGGCGTATGCCTCCGATGCCCAGATACTCTATTTCCCTGCCGGGTTGTGCTCTCGCAGAGGGGTGAATGGTAAGGTGCGCGACCTTGAATGGCAGCCTAGCTTTGTCTCTAAGGCGGTTGAGTATCAGCGTGATGTTGTGCCGCTGTATTTCCACGGGAAAAATTCAAGGTTCTTTTACGGCTTGGCGCGATGGCGTAAACGGTTGGGGATTAAGGCCAATATTGAGATGCTTTACCTCGTGGATGAGATGTTCCGGCAGCGCGGTGCACACCTTAGGGTGGTAGTCGGGAGGCCCTTACCGTGGCAAACGTTTCAGGATCGTAGCCGAAGCCGCGGGGAATGGGCGCAGTGGGTAAAGGCGCAAACCTACGCGTTGGCTGCTGCCACAAAAAAGTAGAGCCGTTCGGCTCGCGCATTCTAGCTGTATTCGAATTGGGGGGAAGGTCCCGGGGGACGTGGGGTGCGCTTTCCTCCTGCCGTTCTGCGTTCGGCTCTCCTCGGGCAGGGCGAGCTGCGTGGAGTGGCGTGAGCCGTTGTTTTCGCGCGTTTAGAGGTGCGTAGGGGGTGACGTATGCCTGTGCGAAAGCGTGCATTTCTTTGCGTAGTGAGGTTGGGTTTGCTATGGCTGAATGCGTAGTGGGGGGAGAGAAGAGTGCATTTAAAATTTTTGTATATTTGCAATTCAAGACATCACATGATTAGCCATTCAAAATGCGCATTGCTAATTACGAGGTGAATTATATAGTGGCTCTTCGCGGATTGATGATGTTAAGCATGGCGATGTGGCTTCGGGTTCCAGCGGCTGTTGCTGGTGGATTTCAATAAAAGTAGGAGGATGTGGTTATGGGGTATTATTTTAGGAAAGTGGTAATGGTGGCGTTGCTAGTAGTCGCGTATAGCGGGGCTGCTTGGGCGGACAATTTGACTGTGACTGTGACCAGGACAGGTGCAGGGGTGGCTGATGCGCCCAAGAGTGGGCAGGCTTCGTTGCAGCAGGCGTTGTCTGGGTATGATCTGGGTGATGTTGAGGCCGTAGAGGTTAGCGCGGGACGCTTTGAGGCGGCAGATTGGAATTGGCTGAATGATAAAAGGTATGAGCTGAACGGTTTGAAGCGATTTGTCGTGACGGACGGCGTGGAGAGCGTTGCGGACATGCCGGATAACGATTGGGAAGATACGTCTTGGGGGAATCAGCTTGAAGAGCTACGCGTGGCGAAGCTGCGGAAAGTGGGAAGGAAGGCATTTTATGGTTGTCAGAAGATTGTGAGCGTGTCGCTGCCGGCGGTCAAAGAGATAGGTGGGGGTGCATTCGCTGGGTGTTTGGTTCTTGCGAACGCGTTGCTGCCAGTGGCGGAAGCAATACGCGAGAACGCATTTGCTAGGTGCGGAAACCTCACGGACGTGTCGCTACCCGCGGTTTCAGAAATCGATAGCGGTGCCTTTTACAATTGCTTTGGGCTACAAACATTACGAATCGGAGCGACGCCCCCTAGCGTAGGCAATTATGCCTTTGCGGGCTGTCAACTGTTGCGAAAACTTGAGTTGGTGGATCCGGATGGTACGCTCCTCGCGGGCAGTCAGCTGGCTGAAGCTCAGGAGCGCTATCGGGCTGCAGCGGATGGGGATACGGAGGATAACCTTTGGTACGTCTGGGCGTTTGGGGCTACCCCCGCTGGGAATCTGTCTGGCACTATAGATGGCGTTCCCTTCTCGAATGCAACTTCGCTGGAATCGGCATTCACGGGAAAGGATCCTATGGTGGTCAAGGAGCTGAAGGTAACGGGAGGGACGTTTCAGGTTGCGGATTGGGCATATCTGCAGGAGAAGTCGTGGGAGGGGATGGCGCTAGAAACGTTTATCGTGGAGAGCAGCGTGGACAGGGTGGCGGACATTCCGGATTTAGCGGATAGAAGTCAGCGCTATTTTCCGCACGCGCAGACGGTACGCATTGCGAAGGTTCGGAGGGTGGGGGCACACGCATGTATGCGATGTGAAGAGCTAACGGACGTGTCGTTGCCTTCGGCTTCGAACATTTCTATGGGTGCTTTTGCTTTCTGCGTAAAGCTTTCGAGCGTGTCGCTGCCGGCGGTTGAGAAGATGGGGTTTGCGGCATTCTATGGCGGTGAGACCTTGCGGGCGCTGCAACTCGGGGGCACCCCACCCTCTAGCGTGTCTGAATATACTTTCTTGGGTTGTTCCTTACGGCGAAATTTGGAGCTGGTGTCCCCGGATGGCACGCCCCTCGCGGGCAGTCAGCTGGTAGAAGCTCGGAAGCGCTACCGGGCGGCAGCGGATGGGGATAAGGAGGATAACCTTTGGTACGGCTGGGCGTTTGAGGCTGCACCCGCCGGGAATCTGTCTGGCACCATAGATGGTGTTTCTTTCTCGAATGCAACTTCGCTCGAAGCTGCGTTCGCTGGAAAGGATCTTGCAGGGGTCAGGGAGCTGAAGGTAACGGGGGGAACGTTTCAGGTTGCGGATTGGGCCTATCTGCATGAGAAGGGGCTGGATGGGCTGGCGTTGGAAACGTTCATCGTGGAAAGCAGCGTGGATAGGGTGGCGGATATGCCGAATTTAGCAGAGGAGGATGCCAGGTTCTTCCCGCACGCACGAACGGTGCGTGTGGCGAAGATGCGGAGGGTAGGAAAAAATACGTTTTTGAGATGCAGAGACCTCGAGAGCGTGTCTTTGCCTGCAGTCACGGAGATAGGCGAGAATGCTTTCTCTTCTTGCTATGGTCTCACGAGCGTATCGCTACCCGAGGCTAGAGTGGTAGGTGCATGTGCTTTCTTATCTTGCGGCCTCACGAACGTGTCATTGCCGTTGGCCACGGAGATTGGTGAGAGTGCTTTCCACGAGTGCCTGAGGCTGTTAAGCGTGTCGTTGCCCGCGGCAACGAAGATAGGCGAGAGCGCCTTCGAGGAGTGCCGTGGGCTACTCAGCGTGTCGCTACCCGCTGCCGAGGTAATAGGTAGAAACGCATTTCATACCTGCGCAATGCTGGCGAGCGCATCGTTACCATCTGCCAGAGAGATTGGCGAGAGTGCTTTCTATGATAACCGGAATCTAAAAACATTGCAGCTCGGCGTTACGCCGCCCAGCGTGGGTTCTGCGGTTTTCAATCTTTGCCCCGACGATCGCGCTCTAATCATTGTGGGTGCTGATGGCGTGCCTTTAGCGGGAGTGGCCCAAACGTCGGCTGCTGATTTATATGATCGGAACGAAGGGGCTGCTAATGATGGTAAGTGGTACGGCTGGGGAATAGAGGCCAATCCGCCTACCATGCTCACGGTGAGGGTTGAACCGTTCGGGAGCGGCAATGTGGAGGTAAAGCGCGGAGGCAATGTGCTGACCAATGGTGTTCTGCTCGTGCAGGCGGATGTGCTGGCGGTTGTTGGTACGCCCCGGGCTGGATATAAGCTAAAAACTATCTCTGCGAATGGGGCCTCCAGCAGGGGAGGCAACGAGTGGGAGGTGACGGCAAATGCTGGCGAGCAGGTAGTCTTTACGGTGGAGTTTGAGGCGGTGGGCGCCACTCTTGGAGCAACTATTACTAAACCGACGGATGGCGGTACGCTGGCTATAATCCGCAAGGAGGGAGGCGGTGATGTTAGCCGGGGCGAAGGCCTGAGATAGGGGGCGCGTCGGGTTGGGAAAGCGGGAAGCAAAGCGTGGTATGCGGATAAT
>JABCPG020000014.1 GCA_013333195.2 Bacteroidia bacterium | reverse complement strand
AGGAACACCGCGATCGAGGCGCGGGGCTCTGGGGTAACGTGATGGTAGTGAGAAGCTGCATAGTAGGAGGCGCGGAATCCGATATTGGCGCGTCCCCAGTCTCCCAATCGCATATCATCCTCCACGTATAGCGCGGTTTCGAGGGAGTATACCCGCACGCGGTTGATGGTATCGATATTCAGCTGGCTGTCTTTTTCTTCGCTAACTTTTGGTTCGAAAAGGTAGCCGGTGCAGGAGAGCCCAGCTTTCAGCTGGTGATTGGGGTGCGGGGTGTAGTTTATATCCCATTTTAGGGCAACGTTTTGAATGCGTGAAGCGTACCTAAAGCGGTATTTGAAATCCGTTATCTGACCTTCCTGATATATGTTCAATCCGTATAGGCTATAAGCGGCTGTCAGGTTGGAGAATATGGATGGCGAAAGTATACTATTCCATCGTAGGGTTGCCGTGGCATTGCCCCAGTCGAGGCCCATTTTGGACTTTTCGATGGCTGTTTTCATGCGTATTCCGAATTTATCTTGTCCGAAGTAGCCGCTGAGGAAAAGCCGGTTTGTCTCATTGATTTTCCAATTGATTTTGGCGGTAAAATCGTAGAAATAGACGGAAGGAACGCCTTCATCCTCTCTTACCCAGGGGCGTAAGAGGGCATCGACGTAGGTGCGGCGGCCTGTGAGAATAAAAGAGACCTTATCTTTCACAATAGGGCCTTGCAGCGCGCCGGAGGCTGAAATTAGGCCGATGGAGAAATTGCCGTGATAGCGTTGCATATCCCCTTCTTCCATTACCATTTCAATGACCGAGGAGAGTCGTCCCCCGTAGCGGGCGGGAAAGCCGCCCTTGATCAGCTCGGTGCTCTTTATAGCATTGCCATTGAACAGCGAGAACATACCCATAAGGTGCGATACGTTATACACGGGCGCACCATCTAGAATGATGAGATTTTGGTCGGTGCTCCCGCCACGCACGTAGATGTCGTTACTGCCATCGTGACCCTTCTGCACGCCGGGCATAAGTTGTACAACGCGTAGCACGTCATGTTCTCCAAAAATCATAGGGATGTTTTCGATGGCCTTTTTGGGAAGTAGGTGGGTGCCCATGCGCGCGCTGCGGCTCGTTTCGTGTCGGGATTCCCCGGAGATTGTTACCTCTTGGATGTGGATATCGCCCATAAGTTTCACGTTAACGGTTGTGTCGGAGTGTAGGGTGAGCCGGGTGCGGTATGGCGTATACCCTACGTATGAGAATTCAACCTCGTAATCGCCGCCGTCGAGGGGGAGAGAGTAGTAGCCGAAGTTGTTTGTGGTGGTGCCAAACGTGGTATTTACAACTGCCACAACGGCGGCGGGAAGAGTTTCATGGGAAAGTGAGTCCATGATGAACCCGCTCACCACGTAGCGAGGGCGGTGCTGTTGCCCCATTGCGTTGGAAGTGAAAGCCGCTGAAAGCAGGAGGATCGTAGGGATTATAATGCTGTAGAATTTAGGTCGGGTGTGCATGGCAGAATGCTTCTATTTGCATTGAAAAAAAGAGTGCGGTATAGCGGTGTGCTACTGTTGCTGGTCACCTGCTTCGCGAAGGTATACAAATTATACAAAATGGTTATCTTTGCTGGGTATGAATGTGACTTTTGAAACCCCGTTGAAGGAGATAGCCGGGCTAAACTGGGAGCTTGTGCGGCTCCTCGAGCAGGAGTTACATATTGCGACGGTGGAGGAAGCGCTGCTATACCTACCATTTCGCTACGTGGATCGGCGCTTCTTTGTGCCGGTGGATGATGTGCGTGGCCCCGATGGGATGGTGCAGGTGGTCGGTGTCGTCTCGCAGATGGAGATAGTGGGCCAGGGGCGAAAGCAACGTCTGGTTGCCAAGCTACAGGGCAGCCGTCGGAGCATTGATGTGGTGTGGTTTCGTGGCGTACGATTCCATTACCGTCGGATTCGTATCGGTAGTTGCTACGTGGCGTTTGGAAAGATGGACCGTTTCGGATCGACATTGGCCATGACGCATCCGGAGTTTGATCTCTACACTGAAGAGATGCTGAAAACGGCTCGGATTGAGGGGGTGTACAGCTCAACGGCAAAAATAAATCGGCTCCCGCAGGCGCAGAGGGCCATAGCCGATTTGATACGAAGCGTTGCGAACGTAGTTTTAATGGGTGTGGAGGATCCGTTGGATGAACGGTTTTACGCTCGTTGCGGCCTAATCCCGTTACGTCAGGCGCTGTGGGACGTGCATTTCCCGAAAGAATTTGCGGAGGTGGAGAGGGCCCTAAAGAGGCTGAAGTTCGACGAAGCCTTTTTCGTTCAGCTGCGCCTGCAGCAGTTTAGGGTGCGCAGCCATACGCTTAACAGCGGAATTGAGTTCTCGCGGGTGGGCAATCGGTTTAATAAACTATACAAGGAGGAGCTACCGTTTGATTTGACGCGCGCGCAAAAACGGGTCTTGCATGAGATGCACGATGACATGCGCAGCGGGCGGCAGATGAATCGTTTGTTGCAGGGCGATGTGGGTAGCGGCAAAACGTTGGTTGCGTTGTTCTCGATGCTGCTGGCTGTGGATAATGGGTATCAGTCTTGCCTGATGGCTCCCACGGAAATCCTTGCGCAGCAGCATTACAGCACAATCAAACGCTTTACAGCGAATATAGGCGTAACGGTAGCTTTGATAACGGGGAATATAAAGAGGGGAGAGCGCGAGCGGCTACGTGCCGAGTTGCAGGCTGGGAAAATAGATATTTTAATCGGCACGCACGCGCTTATCGAGGGCGACATCAGCTTTAATAATCTGGGAATCGTCGTCGTTGATGAGCAGCATCGTTTTGGAGTGGACCAGCGGGCTACGTTATGGGCGAAGGGTACGAATAGACTACCGCACATTTTGGTGATGACCGCCACGCCGATACCGCGAACGTTGTCTATGACCCTTTATGGGGATTTGGATGTGAGCGTAATCGACGAACTCCCGCCGGGACGGAAGCCCATAAAAACGGTGCATGTTTACGAGGAGCAACGAGGCCAGGTGTACGAGGGTGTTGTCAGAGAGTTGGCGAAAGGGCGACAGGCCTACGTGGTTTATCCTTTGATTGAGGAGAACGAAAAGATGGATTTTGCCTCGCTGGAAGAAGGTTTCGTATCGCTCAAGCAATTCTTTGAGCCGCGGGGGTATCTCCTCGCGATGCTCCATGGGAGGATGTCTCCCGATGAAAAAAACTACGCGATGCGTGCATTTAGTGCCAATAGGGTGCAGGTGCTTGTGTCAACAACGGTGGTAGAGGTGGGGGTTGATGTGCCTAACGCTACGGTTATGCTCATTGAAAGTGCGCAGCGGTTCGGACTCTCCCAGATGCACCAGCTGCGCGGGCGCGTGGGGCGGGGGGGCGAAGAGAGCTACTGCCTTCTCATGACCCCCTATAATCTTTCGCCCAATACGCGTGCTCGCATCGAAACCATGGTTCGGACGAACGATGGCTTTGAGATCGCGGAGGCCGACCTCCGCCTGCGAGGCCCCGGTGACATTGATGGGACAAAGCAGAGCGGGGTTGCGACGCAGTTCAGGCTAATCGATGTAAAGCAGGACTGCAAGCTTATTGAGATGGCTAATGCGAAGGCGAAAATGCTTATTCAAGAGGATCCCCTATTGGCCAAGCCGGAAAACGCGAAAATAAAAAGCGAATTGGCCCGACGGGCGCTGGGGTCTCGCTACAGCAAAATTGGTTAGCTGCGGAATGTATCGATATGCCGTGATTTCTTTTCCGGAAAAATATCGCTCACCGTAACTAGAATCCCGGTTTCCTCCACGTTGCCAAAGCCCTGATTGATGGCTGTGCCGAACATCTTCATCGTGTCGCTTAGGCCTACGTAAGATTTTACGAGCGGCGGGATGCGCTCGCCGCGTTCCGTGATGTATCGGTTTAGAATCTCCTTGTTCTCTTCGCGGGTAGTGCCAGAAAAGAGGGCTTCCAGTTCGCCGGTTGTTAGCGATGGCTGTAGCGGCGTGCGTGGCCGTACGAGGTGTTCGTGATCGGGAAAATACTTCTCTATGTAGTAGAGCAGCGCGCTGCGGGCATCCGCGTTGTAGTGGGGGTACATCGTAACTTTTCCAAAGAAGTACTTCATCCACGGATTGAGCACCACCAGTGCCCCTAGGCCATCCCACAGGTTGTCGAGTGCGTAAATACCTTTCCGGCGAAGTCGCGTTGATTGGTAGGCCGGGTGCACGAATGAGCGGCCGAGTTCGATGGTGTAGGGGAGGTAATCGCGAATGAACTTGTCTGAAAAATCGAAGAGCTCGCCGGTAGCAAAAAGCTTACTTGGATGGATGCCCGCGTTGCCGGCTATGTAGCGATACCCTCCTAGAATCTGACGCTCCTCCGAGTCCCATACTATGAGCTGGGAGTACGGGTGCTCATTCGTGTCAAATTCATCGATATCTAGGCTTTTTCCCGTTCCCCCTCCGGCTTCGCGGAATGCAAGTTCGCGTAAACGGCCGAGCTCGCGTAGCGTGTTGGGCGCTTGGGCGCCATGAAAATGGTATATCAGCGTATTGCCGTTGTTCGACTTACGTAAGAAAAGATTGGGAGTAAGCTCTTGCTCAATTATTTGCGGGTCGATGGGATCAATTAATTTCTCCATGGTGTTCCAGCATTATACTAGGATCCTACACGTTGGCCCATGCTAGCGTCGAATCGCAGAGGCGTGACAAAGGTACAAATTCTGCGTGCATTTGGCGCGTTGCTGATTTCGCTTAGGGGATTATGGGCCTTGGTATGTGTAGCCCACCACGCTTCTATCTGGTTACGCTCGATCGTAGTATTGCCGTGCTAAGATTTATAGAATGGGTGTAATTCATTGATAATTAGTTGAGTATCTAGTTGTATCTCTAAAATTCTTCCTTTATTGTGGGCGATCCGTATTGATTTCAGAAAAATGCGCTATTATTGCAACCGAATTGATAGGCAATGGGAAGGTTAAACGTTAGGCATGACAACACCAAAAAAACATATTTTGACCAGCTACGATCGGCTGACGGACGATTTACTCGAAGAGTTCAATCTGGCTTTTCCGGGGGGGTATGCCTCTTACGCCACTGAGGTGACAAAAGCCAATGGGGAAAAGTTTTACGCTGTGCGCATGGAATGTGAGGATGCGGTTTACTTAATCCGCGTCGAGCTGCATACCGATAAGTGGGAAGATGCTGATGAGGAGGATGATGATCTCGATGAGGACATCGAAGAGGATGAGAAGGGGGAGATGGATATTCGCGGAGATATTGAAGAGGATGACGTGGAGGAAGAAACGGTCAGTGCTGCTGATGATGACGAAGGTGCGGGCGATGACTACGACGTTTGATTAGGGTAGCGAAGCTTCGTTTTGCGCCCATTTATGGAGTGAGGTAGCGTGGGAGCGTTGATTGCTCTTGTCGCTACCTCTATTTTTGTGGGTCTACTTGGTTGCCGCGAAGTGGATCTAGCCAATTGGGGATTTCGTCGCGATGTCTTAGCAGGAATTGATTGATTCGGCGTGCCGCTAAGGGACCCTCGTAGATAAACCCCGTGAATATTTCTACCAGTGTGGCGCCGGCCTGTAGCATCGCTAGCGCCTCTTCGCCGCGCGCGATGCCCCCGACTCCAATGATTGGCGTGCCGGGGGCCGAATGCCGTCGGATGGCTCTTACTAGGTTAAGCGCTAGGGGGAGCAGCGGCGCTCCGCTCAGGCCTCCTCTCCCCATGCGCTCCAGCGCGGATGTGTCAGTCTGGAGGTCATCCCTACGATTCGTAGTGTTGGAAGCAACGAATGCGTCGACCCCGAGTGCCTGGGCTGTCTGTACTACGGTCGCGATGGCATCTTCTGGGGTATCGGGGCTCAGTTTAAGCATGATGGGGCGGTAGAGCCTCTGGCGCGTACGAAATGCCATCAGGGGTTTGAGTAGTGACGTAAGGGATGCGGAATTTTGCAGGTCGCAGAGCGATTGAACGTTTGGGCAGCTCACGTTGAGCGTAAACAGATCCACCAAAGGGTACAGCCGCGTAAATGCGTCAAGGTAGTCTTGGCTCGCGTGTTCGTTGTCTGTGGCGGTGTTCTTACCTATGTTGCCGACTATGGGGATCCTATGCTTTCGCTTCTGTGCCAACCGCTCTTCTACCTTTGGTAAGCCTAGCGAATTGAAGCCCATTCGGTTGATGAACGCGCGGTCCTGGGGAAGCCGGAATAGGCGCGGCTTCGGATTGCCCGGCTGGGGCTTGGGGGTTATCGTTCCAACCTCCATGAATGAAAAACCTAGGCAGTCCGCGTTGTCGAGCAACGTCCCATCCTTGTCGAAGCCGGCGGCGAGGCCCACGTAACCCTTGAAGGGAATATCCCAAAGCTCCAGTGTCGGCGCGCTATGGGGTACGCCATTCATACGTCTTAGAAGGGCTTTAGCCCCCGGGAGACGTAGGAGCAGCTGCATACAGCCGGCTGTAAAACCATGCGCACGTTCCGGGGGGAGATGGAACAGCAAAGGTCTAACGATTCTCTTGTACATCTCTCTGCGTCTTAGGGGGTTGGCAATTGTTGGAACCCTACCATTGGCTTTTTGCCTTCTTCTCTTATCCCTCTTAGGGCTCTAGCATACCCGGAAACATCGCCCGTATCAAGTCATCGACACTCTCGATGTAGGTGAAGTGTAGGCCCTCGATATATTCGGGCTTTATCTCTTCAATATCCTTCCGGTTCTCCGCGGGCATGATGATCTCATTGATGTCGGCCCGTTTGGCAGCCAAAATCTTTTCCTTTATCCCGCCCACGGGTAGCACCCTTCCGCTCAGCGTAACTTCTCCCGTCATGGCTACTCCTACCCTTGGCATTACGCCCGCGAGCGTTGAGAGGAGCGACGTTACCATCGTAACGCCTGCCGATGGCCCATCCTTGGGAATCGCGCCCTCGGGCACGTGTACGTGTATGTCTGTAGTTTGGAAGTCAACCGTTAGATGGAGTCGTTCCGACATCCGTCGCAGCAGCTGTAGCGCAATGGTGGCCGACTCTTTCATCACATCGCCGAGGTTTCCTGTGAGCGTAAGGCTTCCTTTGCCTTTTGCCATCGACGATTCCACGTAGAGAATGTCGCCCCCTACCTGCGTCCAGGCCATGCCCACGGCCACCCCCACGGTAGCCTGATCCTTGTAGCGCTCATTGAGAAATTTTGCTTGTCCGAGCCGTTCTACAATGTCCTTTTGCGTAAGTTCAACGTTGAATGGGGTGTTCATGGCTATGCGTTTCGCCTGCTGGCGCACCAGCTTCGCGATGGTCTGGTCGAGCTTACGTACGCCGCTTTCGCGCGTGTAGTCCTCGATAACCTTTTGCATCAGCTCGTCGCTAATCTTGAATTGCTGCGGTGTCACCCCATGCGCCTCGAGTTGCTTGGGGATTAAGTGCTTTCTGGCAATGGCCACTTTCTCCTCGAGCAGATACCCCGTGATCTCCACCATCTCCATCCGGTCGCGCAGCGCGGGGGAAATCGCGCTTATGTCGTTGGCCGTGGTGATAAACAGCACGTTCGATAGGTCGAACTCCACCTCGAGGTAGTTGTCGTAGAACGATTTATTTTGCTCCGGGTCAAGAACCTCTAGCAGCGCCGAGGCGGGATCGCCCATCATGTTAGAGGTGATCTTATCGATCTCGTCGAGCACGAACACGGGATTCGCTGTCTTCACCTTGCGAAGATTTTGGATTATGCGGCCCGGCATGGCGCCCACGTACGTTCGCCGGTGTCCCCGTATCTCCGCCTCATCGTGCATACCTCCCAGTGAAATGCGTGCGTACTGCCTCCCGAGCGCCTTGGCGATGGAGCGCCCAAGAGAGGTCTTACCAACCCCCGGAGGCCCGTAAAGACATATGATGGGCGATTTTAAATCTCGCTTTAGCTTGAGAACTGCCAGGAACTCGAGTATGCGTTCCTTCACGTTTTCCAGCCCAAAGTGGTTCTCCTCGAGGCACTGCCGGGCATGGTCGAGGTCGTGGTTATCCTTCGAGTAAATGCCCCAGGGTAAATCCGTGAAAAGCTGTAGGTAGGACAGCTGTATCGCGTAGTCCGGCGCCGCGGAGTTCATTTGGCTCAGGCGGTTAATCTCGCGGTCGAGCACTTCGCGGGCCGACTTGGTAAGGCGAAGATGTTTGCTCTTTTTGATGAAGGCCTCAGCATCGTTCTGTTCTCCATCATTCAGCTCCGACTGAATCGTTTTAATCTGTTGCTGCAGCATAAAATCGCGCTGCTGCTTCTCGAGTTCCGCGTGGGTCTTTTTTTGAATCTCATGGCGGAGCTGCATCCCCTTAAGCAGGTACGTCACCTGCTCGAGGAGAAAATCTATACGATCTTCATAGCTATCACACTCTAGGGCCTCTTGCTTCCTTTCGAGTGGAATCTCAAACAGGGAGGCTAGCGTGTTGATAAAAAATATCGGGAACGTATTCATGCCCGCTATCGCCGTGCTAGTGGATAGGAATGGCCCACTCTCCGTCGAAAGTTCAGCGTATTTGTCCGCAAGGCGCTTCAGCTCTGCCAGCTTAATCGAAATGTCATCCGATTTGAAGTTCGTATTGGTTTCCGGCAGAGGCGTTACGTGCACCTTGAAGTAGGGTTTCGTTTGCCGAAACTCCTCAATCCGCACTCGTGCTAGGCCCACAACCACCAGCGCGGTCTGCCCCGGCAGCGAAATCGACTGGCGCACCTTTGCGAGCGTGCCAATGGGGTAGAGCCCGCTTCGCGATGGATTCTCTGCCGAAGGGTTCTTCTGGGACGTGATGACCACCAACGGCGAATCGCCCTCGAGCGCCTTTACCAAGCGTTTGGTGCGTTCCCTGCCTATTGCAATGGGCATCACGGTGTATGGAAAGCAGACGTTATTCCGTAGCTCTATCAGAGGCAGCTCATCGGGGATGTCAGGCATTGAGAGGGTAACCCCATCGTCCGACAACTCAAAATTCTCCTCTATAATCTCTAACGTCTTTCCGGCTACGTCAAGCTCTTCCCCCGGTTTCTTTTTCATCTCTTAGTCTTATCAATCCCCAACGCCGTCGATTCCCATGCAAAGCACGTCTTCTTACAACGTTTCTGCTCTGCGTTTTGTTTACACCCCAACCGATACCACCACCCTCTGGTGGCATCGTAGCGTCTGCCGGTCTAGGGCAGAACCGCACGCCACGCGGCTATTCGCGGCGCTGCCTCGGCTTAATAACCCTTTTCTGCAAGTAAAAATCCTTTTCCGCAAGCTCTTTCACTTGCTGCGAAGTGCGCATGGAGCAAAACTTCTTGCCGCACATGCTGCAGAAATGTTGTTTTTTTCCACTTTCCTGTGGTAGCGTCTCATCGTGGTACGCGCGCGCTCTATCCGGGTCGAGGCCTATATGGAATTGGTCTTCCCAGCGGAATTCGAAGCGGGCCTTACTCATGGCGTTATCGCGGTAGGCGGCGCTCGGGTGCCCCTTCGCAATGTCAACCGCGTGGGCTGTCAGTTTGTAGGTTATGACACCCTCTTTCACGTCGTTCGGGTTCGGGAGGCCCAGGTGTTCCTTCGGGGTTACGTAGCATAGCATCGCCGTGCCTGCCCACCCAATGAGCGCCCCGCCTATGGCGGAGGTAATGTGGTCGTAGCCCGGCGCTATGTCTGTCACGAGTGGCCCTAGCGTGTAGAAGGGTGCATCCGCGCATACCTGCTGTTCGCGCGTAGCGTTGACCTTCACTTTCTGCATTGGCACGTGGCCTGGCCCCTCGATCATCACCTGCACGCCTTTGGCCCACGCGATTTGCGTCAACTCGCCGAGCGTATCCAGCTCCGCGAATTGCGCCTCATCGTTGCCATCCGCTATCGACCCCGGGCGAAGCCCATCGCCAAGGGATACCGCTACATCGTAGGCCGTTAGCACCTCGCATATCTCATCGAAGTGCGTGTAGAGAAAGTTCTCCGCGTTGTGTAGCATGCACCATTTGGCCATTATGGCCCCGCCGCGGGAAACAATCCCTGTTAACCGTTTTAGCGTGAGTGGAATGTAGGATTTTCGCACCCCGGCGTGGATCGTGAAGTAGTCTACCCCCTGTTCCGCCTGCTCGATAATCGTGTCCCGGTATATCTCCCAGCTCAACGCCTCCACGTCCCCTCTCACCTTTTCCAGCGCTTGGTAGAGCGGAACCGTACCTATGGGCACGGGGGAATTGCGGATAATCCATTCCCGGGTCTCGTGGATATTGTCGCCCGTTGAGAGGTCCATCACCGTATCGGCGCCCCAGCGGAAGGCCCATACGGCCTTCTCCACCTCCTCGTGGATCCCTGAGGTAATGGCCGAGTTGCCGATGTTCGCGTTGATCTTTGTTAAGAAGTTACGCCCTATTATCATGGGCTCACTCTCCGGATGGTTGATATTCGCGGGAATAATCGCCCGCCCCGCGGCTATCTCCTGGCGAACGAATTCCCCCGTGATGGGGGTCGGCATGGCGCCGCGTCCGTACGCATCGTGCATGGCCGCAAAGTTCTGATTCTCGCGTACGGCTACAAACTCCATCTCGGGCGTCACGATGCCTTGCTGCGCGTATTGCCGCTGCGTTACGCGAGCCCTAGCCTTCGCGCGGCGCGGCCTGCTGCTCACGTGCGGGAAACGGAGTGAATCCAACTGTTTGTCTGCTAGGCGCATCCGCCCATACTCGGAGCTCAGGGTCGCTAGCTCTTCGGTGTCGCCGCGCTCCAGTATCCATTCTTCGCGTATCCGGGGGATACCGCGGGTTACGTCCACCGGTATGTCGGGGTCGGTGAAGGGCCCGCTCGTGTCGTAAACGTAGAGAGGGGCGTTTTCTACCGCGGCGCGCCCCTCTAGCTCCGTTGGGGACATCGCGATCTTACGCATGGGCACGCGTACCCTCGCATCGGTTGCGGAGGTGATGTACACCTTTTGCGATCCCGCGATGGGCGTCTGGGTGATGTACTCGCACCGCTCCTCGTGGGGATTCTGCCCTTCTTTTGTTCCTATTGTTTCTTTCATGATGTAGCTTACGTTGAAATGCCTTACGTGGCCGCCCGCCGCGCCCTATTTGCTCATCCGCCCTGGGCGGCCTTGAGGAGCATTAGCTTATCGCCATTGCGGAGTGGGGTCGTATCCCAGGCCCGTCGTAGAATTACTTTCCCATTGATGGCTACCGCCACGCCGTGCTGGTCAAGCAGACCCTTGCTCTCGATGTAATCCCTGAGCGTTAGCCCTTCATGCAGCGTCTGGGTTATTCCGTTAATTTCTATCTCTATCTCTTGCATATGCCCTGTCTACCTCCTTCCTCGCTGCAAATGTAATCTTTTTCAACGGCATTGCCGCGCTACTGCTCCTTCCCGCTACTGTTTCTCGCGGTGTCGACCGTTTGCAGCGTCGTTGGCCCTACCGCTAAATCTAGGAGCGAGTCGAGCAGCGCGCGTTCCTTAAAAAAGAGCGGCATCTGGGCGCTATCTAGGGGTGCCACGGGGGGCGACTCCAGCTGCAACGGATTTATCGGTGAGCCGTTGCGCCACACCCTGAAGTCGAGGTGTGGGCCCGTGGCCAATCCGGTGCTGCCCACGTAGCCTACTATTTGACCTTGCTGCACGCGGCTCCCTTCACGGATGTCCTTCCCGTAGCGCGAAAGGTGCATGTAGCCCGTCGTGTAGACGCTATTGTGCTTAATCTTCACGGTGTTTCCGCCTCCCCCATGGAAACCTTTTACCACTACGACCCCATCGCCCAGCGCCACCACCGGCGTGCCCGCGGGCGCGGCGTAATCTACGCCTGTGTGCGGACGGACAATCTTCAGAATGGGGTGCATTCGGCCGTAAGAGAAGTGTGACGATATCCGGGAAAAGTGTAGCGGTGCCTTTAGAAACGCTTTGCGAAGGCTACGCCCATTTTGGTCCCAGTACGCGGAGGACGAGTCCTGGGCAAAGGCGTATGCCCCTATGGTATCTTTTCCGTGCACGTAGCGGGCCGCGTAAATCTTCCCGAGGCCTACCCGCACCGTGTCCAACATCTGTTCATCGTAGTTGACAAAGAATTGGTCGCCTGTTGAAAGCCCAAAGAAATCGACGGTCCAGGCAAATATGTCCGAAAGCTGTAATGCGAGCTCCGGCGTCGCGTTGGCAGCGGCCATGGCGTTCCATAGGGAGGACTCAATCACGGTGTGCACGCTCCGTCGCCTGGTTGTGACAGGCAGCTCTCCATATACTGATTGGACTGTGTCCCGCGTGAAATCTACGTGCATATACGCCGTGGGGGAGTGTTTGTACACCCAGTGGTGAGCCGCGCCCTCTGCGTCGCGCCAGAAGTACGATGCGTTCCCAGCTCTCATGCGTCGTGGTGAAAAAACGTTCTCAAGCCCGCCCGCATCTATCTGTTGCGCGTGGTGCGCCTGAACGCCGTGCTGTCGCAGCAGCGACGATAGCGCCACCCCGCTTGGGATGGTGACAGTGTCCACGGTCAGCCCGCTATCAATAAAGCCGTAACGGTTGGGCAGTAGCGCCTGCCGGCGTTCCGGGGTCGGGCCCTTCTGATGCTTCCTGTCCACCTCCATGCAAGAAATGGCAAGGCATAACGCGCACGCCGCGCACACTATACGAATTACACCGCGATGCATCTTCTTAGTCTTACGCTACGGACGTATGCTTTCGAAACCCTGCCCAAAAACCCCGCTAACGTTCGCCGCCGTGATGAATGCCGACTTGTCTTCCTCTTTGATGATGCGGTACAGCTCCTTCTTCTCGTTGCTGCGCACCACCACTAGTAGAACCTTTACCCCCTCTTTCGTGTACCAGCCCACCGCGTCGAGCACCGAAACGCCTCGATGCATCTCGGTGTTAATCCTATCGCATATGCTCGCGTAGTTCTTGGAGAATATGAGCACCTGCAGCGATTGCTTCCGCCCGTTGAGGTATAAATCGATTACGTAGGAGGTGGTCACCATTGTGATGTAGCCATACATGAGCTGCGCTATGCGTTGCGTGAAGGATAGGTCATGTAGCGAGAACAGAGCCGATGATACTATAATCACATCCACCATTAGCAGTACCTTGCCGGGACTCATATTACGGTACTTTAGCACCAGCATGACGATTATATCCGTGCCTCCAGTGCTCCCCCCCTGGCTGAACGCTATGGCTATCCCAAGCCCGGACATCACGCCGCCAATGATGGCCGAGAGCAGGATGTCATTTGGCATGATTGGCACGTAGGGCTTGAGTAGTAGCTGTTCCACGTAGAGCAGCACGGAGGCCAATCCTACCGCAAATATCGTCTTCACCCCAAAGTTCGCACCGATAACTTTCATCGCGATGGCTATTAGGATGATGTTGACTAGGAGGTAGGTCACGCCCACCGGGACCGCCCCCCCGGTCAGGAGATACACCATGGTGCCGATACCAGAGGCCCCGCCGCCGGTCACCTTCATCGGAACTAGGAAGCACGTCCAGCCCATTGTGTAAATTATTAGTCCAAACACTATCATCGCGTACTCTTTGACGAGGCGCGTTGTGTCCACTTTCTTTGTTAATGCTCTTCCCATCACTTTGCGGCTATGTTGCCTTGGTTTATCAAATTACGATGTTTACAATTTTTCCTTTCACCACCACTACCCGTTTCGGTGCCCGCCCGGCTAGCTGCTCCGCTACGCGCGCATCGGCCAGAACTGCTGCTTCGACCGCCTGGGTATCAAGAGCCTGGGGGAGTTCTATTGTGTAGCGCACCTTGCCGTTAAAAGATATCGGGTAGTTGTAGTTTTCCTCAGCAAGGTAGCGTTCGTCGGTTGCGGGCCAAGGGGTTGCAACCGCGAAACCCTCATGCCCGAATCGATGCCAGAGCTCTTCGCATATGTGTGGGGCGAATGGGCAAAGCGCCAGCACTAGCGGCTCTAGCACGCTGCGATGGCGGCTTTTGGTCCTCTGCACCTCGCTGAGCGCGATCATAAATCCAGAAACGCACGTGTTGAAGCTGAGACGCTCCACGCCCTCTTCCGTTTGGCGCACGCATTTATGCACTGCCCGTAGTGCCTCCTTGGGCACTTCCCCTTCGTCCAGCTCGCCCTCGGTGCAGTAGCGCCACAGCTTGCGAAGAAATTTTGATACCCCATCGATCCCGTTCGTATCCCACGGCTTCGACATCTCCAGCGGGCCTAAAAACATTTCGTACATGCGCAGCGTGTCGGCGCCGTACTCCTGCACAATGCTGTCGGGATTCACCACGTTCAGCAGCGATTTGCTCATTTTCTCTACGGCCCAGCCGCAGCGATACTCCCCATTTTCCAACACGAACTCCGCGTTGCGATACTCCTCGCTCGAGGCGCGGAGTGCCTCCACGTCTAGAATATCATTTTGCACGTACTGAATCCCCACGTGGATCTCCGTGGTGTCGTGCTGCTCTTTCTGCGTTACGGGGACGTAGCGTTGCGTGCCCTTTACCCGGTAGATGAAGTTCGAACGCCCCTGTATCATCCCTTGGTTCACCAACCGCTTGAAGGGTTCTTCCTTCACCACGTGCCCCAAGTCGTATAGCACTTTGTTCCAGAAGCGTGAGTATATCAGATGTCCCGTGGCGTGCTCCGTGCCACCGATGTAGAGATCGACATCTTGCCAGTACGCATTGGCCGCCGGGGATACCAGCCCGCCGCTATATGAGGGGGACATGAAGCGCACCGAGTAGGCGGACGACCCCGCGAACCCCGGCATGGTTGTGGTCTCTAGGGGGAAGCCTTCGCGTGTTTTCCAATTCTTCGCGCGGGCTAGCGGGGGTTCCCCATCGGGGGTCGGCCTAAAGCTGTCAATTTCTGGTAGCTCCAGCGGCAAATCCGTTTCGGGAAGTCCATGCGATACCCCTGCGTTGTCGTAGTATATGGGTATCGGCTCGCCCCAGTACCTCTGGCGGCTAAAAATGGCATCGCGTAGCCTGTAGATTATCCTGGCGCAGCCCCGATTGCATTTTTCTAGCACGTGGCATGCCGCCTCGATGGCTTCTCGGGTAGGTTTGCCTTCCCATAGCGGGCTATTGACCGCAACGCCGTCCTTCGCTTCGTAGGCACCTTCCCACGTGGCTGGGTCGCTCGGGGCTGCCTCGGCTGCGCGCACCACTTGGCGTATCGGTAGCCCAAAGTGGCGTGCGAAGGCAAAGTCGCGCCCATCGTGCGCGGCGACGGCCATAATCGCGCCGGTGCCGTAGCCCATAAGAACGTAATCGCCTATCCACACGGGCAGCTCCTCCCCGGTGAGCGGGTGGATGGCGTAGCTACCGGTGAACGCGCCGGTTACCTTTTTTGTCTCGGCAATGCGCTCCCGCTCCGAGCGGTGCGATGTGTACTCAATGTAGGAGGCTATCTCCGCGCGCTGCGAATCCGTGGTAAGCGTATCGACTAGCGGGTGGTCCGGGGCCAGCACCATGAAGGTTACACCGTAGAGTGTGTCTGGTCGGGTGGTGAAAACCTCGATCTTGAGGGCTTCGTGCCCCGCAACATCGAAGCGAACCGAGGCGCCCTGCGAGCGTCCAATCCAGTTGCGCTGCATCTCCTTCATCGCGTCGCTCCACTCCAAATCGTCCAGTCCCGAGAGTAGCCGCTCGGCGTAGGCGGACACGCGTAGGTTCCACTGCATCATGCGCCTCTGCGTCACGGGGTATCCACCCCGTACCGATAGCCCCTCTTTCACCTCGTCGTTGGCTAGCACTGTGCCTAGCGCTTCGCACCAGTTCACCGATGTTTCAGCCCTATAGGCTAGCCTGAAGTGGTGCAGCACCCCATCGCGCCGCGCCGCGCCCATTTGTTGCCATTCCGCCGCGCTGAATTGCTCCTCTACATTGCCAAAGGCGGTGTGCCCCTCGCTCCCATGCTGCGCGAAATATTCTTCCAGGGCTTGAATGGGGCGGGCCTTGCCGGCCGTTACGTCAAAGTAGGAGTTGAAAAATTGTAGGAACGCCCACTGCGTCCAGTGGTAGTAATCCGGGTCGCTCGTGCGGAATTCTCGCCGCCAGTCGTAGCTCAGCCCCAGTAGCTCTAGTTGCTGGCGGTAGCGTGCGCAATTGATTCTTGTGGTCTCTGCGGGGTGTTGCCCTGTTTGGATGGCGTATTGCTCCGCGGGAAGGCCGAAGGCATCGTATCCCATCGGGTGCAGCACGTTGTAGCCTCGCATCCTTTTGTAGCGGCTATAAATGTCAGACGCGATGTATCCCAGCGGATGCCCCACGTGTAAACCAGCCCCGGAAGGGTAGGGAAACATATCCAGCACGTAGTATTTCGGGCGGTTGGCATCCACCTCGACGTTGTATACCCCAGCCTCGCTCCAGCGCGTCTTCCAGCGCGCTTCGACTTCTCTCACGTTGTACTCTTCGCCCATCCTTTTGTCTCCTACCGCTTTGCTTGAAGCCCCACCAATTCCCCCCGCGAAGGTAAAGATTTTTTTGAGCCTACGCAGGGGCTAAGGGGCGGCGAAATGTAGGAAAATGCAAAGTCTATGGCTGTTCACGGTCTATTCGTACATCGTGCCGTTGCCACTTGCGCGTCGTAGCAAGCCGGTGAAGTGATGGGAAGCGACCGCGCGCAGGCGAATGCGTGACGATTTTACCTAGGAAAGTGCCTTTGCTATCCCTTCTCCCACGCCCTTCACCTCGTTTTTACCCACCAGGCCAAATCGTCGAGTGCCGCGGCCGAAAAGGGGGCGTTGAGCGTTGGGTACTCCTGCACGCTCCCGGTGCGGCAGGGTATAAAGAGGTGGTTCAGATCGGCGTACCGTTTCACCGTCAGCCTACAGCTATTCGTTTTACTTAGCCCTTCGCGAATGGCGGCAACGTTCTCATCCGCGAACACCTGCCGATCGCGTTCGCCCTGCATGGCCAGCACCGAGCAGCTGATGTGGGCGAGGTACGTCGCGGGGTCTAGCTTAATTGCGTAGAGAAACCAGGGGGTAGTCATTATCGACAAATTTTGCGCGATGAGGGATTCGCGCGTCACGCCGTGCTGCGCCAACAGGTTCTCCGTTTCGGGGGAAATCAGCGCGAAGGAACGTTCGACAAATTGTGCTATCCGAGTCGAATCGGCTGTGCGGTTACCATTGCTCTTTGCGTAATCCTCGAAAAATGCTTCGGTGAGACGTTGGAATTCCGCCCGCTTCTCCTCGGGTAGGAGAGGCCCCATGGATTCCTCATTTTGGCGCACTAAGATTGTTTTCATCGGCACCCCGGGTGAGGCCATCAGAACTATAAAGTTGGGGGCTTCCTTTTTTCCCTCGGCGGCCAGCATCATCGCGATGATGCCGCCCTCGCTGTGCCCAAGCACCCCCACCCGATCCTTGTCGACGTAGGGTAGTTTCCTGGCGAAACGGACTGCTGCGGCCGCGTCGTCCGCGAAGTCCGCCGTGGTGGCCGTTGCGAAGTCGCCCGTCGATCCTCCCACGCCGCGATCGTCGTAGCGCAGAACCACTATGCCTTGCTGCGTCAGGTGGTCCGCGATGGCTTCAAATGGTTTGTGGTTGAAAATGGTCTCATCGCGATCTTGCGGCCCGCTGCCCGTCACGAGCACCAGCGCGGGATATTTCCCCTTCTCCCAGGGGTGCGTAACCGTGGCGGCCAACCTGGCATTCTTGCCTTTAATCGTCACGCTGTCGATGGCGTACGCGGTGTTGGCGATTGTGGTTGCTGGGGTCTCCACCCGAATTAATGTTAGGCTATCGTATTCCCCGAGCGCACCGATTACCCCTCGGAGCGTTTCGCCGGCCTGCGTGCCCTGGAATTCTAATCCTCCCGCGGCGGCGAACACCAGGTGCAGGCGCTTCGCGGCTCCATCGTACGTGCATTCGCTCGCGGGTAGGCCGAACGCTGAATTGCCAGCGATGTTTAGATCCATCGTGGCGGAGAAGGTTGCGCCCGTTCGCGGCTTAACGTTGAAGGTTGCTTCTACCCTTACGCCGTCTTTCGAGAAGTGCCCCTTCCATTTTCCCGCGGGGTTTTCGTTCTGTGCAGCTGCGAACCGCGGGGTGAGTGCTAAGAATGCAATTGCAAGATATATGTATACAAATCGTATCATAGGTCAATACTCCGTTTACTGTTGGACGGTGCAAATTTACAACTTATATCCAAAACGTCCTATGGCTTCATTTTCGGTTTGGTCCTGGTCGTACCTGGGTTGCACTTAGGCCGCATCAAACCCAATTATCAACGCTGATAATTGGGTTTGATGCCTCTTAGGTACGAATTTGATGCGCGTTTGCGCGGAGGCTATGCCTACGTCGTTTTGGTGATATATGGGTGATGGATCCTTCAATTTTTTGTACTTTTACAGCGTGAAAACGCTCCGTTATCGATGGCGGTAAATGGGGTGCATTGTGAGGGGAAAAGGTGGGAGTCCGAGGCCTCAACCTGTTGGGCGCAGAACGCTGCGTATTGGTGGGCAGAAGCTGGAATTGGGGTGCTTGCCAATGGTTGTTCCGCGCGGGGTGGGAAAGGACGCGAGCCTGTGGATTTGCGTATGGGGAGCGGATTGTCGGTCGCGCTTGGCCTACGGCGAGGCAGGGGAGCGGTGCCGCTTTTGACGGATGGTTGCCTATTTCCGAGGGGAGCATCCTCTTTCGATGGCGCGCTGGGGAGCGTGCTGATGGGGAAGGATGGAGTGCTAGCGGTGGGCGTTGCGTCGCGCGCCGCGCTCGGCTCGGGGGAAGGTTGTGCATGTGCAGTAGAATGGTTGCAAAATGGGATACATAGATCCATCGGACATCGAACGTGTCATCGACGCGGTGAGCATTGTCGATGTGGTGGAGGACTACGTTAAGCTCTCCCGCCGGGGGGCGAACTACGTGGGTCTCTGCCCTTTTCATGATGAGAAGACCCCCTCATTCTCTGTGAGCGAAACCAAGCGGATGTACAAGTGCTTTGGGTGCGGGAAGGGGGGCAACGTGGTTTCCTTCGTGATGGAGGCTGAACACCTATCGTTCCCCGAGGCGTTGCGGGTGCTGGCCAAGCGGGCGAATGTGCAGCTACAGGAGCAGGAGGAGACCCCGGAGCAGCGCGCGCAGAAAACGGAGCGAGATAGGTTGCTGGAGCTGGTGGCGTGGGCGCAGGCGTGGTTCAACCGAAGCTTGATGCAGCACGCGCAGGGGCGCGCGATAGGCCTGTCCTACTTCAAGGAGCGCGGGTTGGCGCCAGAGACGATACGAACCTTTGGGTTGGGCTACGCGCTGGACGCGCCCACCGCGCTCACCGGGGACGCTTTGCAGGCGGGCTTCAGCGCGGACCTGCTGGTGAAGGCGGGGCTGACGGTCGAGCGGGAGGGGCATCGCTACGATCGGTTCCGCGGGCGGGTGATCTTTCCCATTCATAGCAGCAGCGGACGAACGATAGGATTTGGGGGGCGGGCGCTGCATCTGGGCGAGCGCACCGCGAAGTACGTGAATTCGCCGGAAAGCGACATATACCACAAAAGCGCCACCCTCTACGGCATCGCGCAGGCCAAGGCGGAGATTATCAAGCGGGACCGCAGCATCCTCGTGGAGGGATACCTGGACGTGCTGCAGCTGCATCAGCTCGGGGTGCGCAACGTGGTGGCCTCCTCCGGCACTTCGCTTACGCTGGAGCAGACCCATATGCTGTACCGCTTCTCCCGGAATGTCACGGTGCTCTACGATGGGGACAGGGCGGGGATAAAGGCGGCGCTCCGGGGGTTGGACATCTTTCTGGCGGAGGGTTTCGCCGTGCGGGTTGCCCTGCTGCCGGATGGGCAGGACCCGGATGACTACGCGAAGAGCCATACGTTGGAGGAGGTGGAGGCGTTCCTGGCGAACGGGGCTGAGGATATAATAGAGTTTAAAATTCGTATCCTGCTTTCGGAGCATGGCGATGACCCCACGAAGCGGGCGGCTGCGATATCGGATATAGTGCGTTCCATCGCGCTGATCCCCGACCATCTGCTCCGCGCGACCTACGTGCAGCGGGCGGCGGCCCTGACGGGCATGGAGGAGCGGGCGCTGTTCTCAGAGCTGGGGAGGCAGCTCACGGCGCCCCAGCGTAGGGAGCGGCGGGAGCAGGGATTACGGGAGGATTCTCCGCGCGGCCCACTGCCGAACCCCGCGCTGCCGCCCCCGCGCGTTGGGTGGTCTGGCGCGCTGGAGGTTTTCGAACGGGCCCTGATGGCGATCCTGCTACGCCATGGCGGCGCGCCCTACAGCGATGGGCTACATCCTGACTACGACGGGGAGAGCGCCCCGCTGCGCGTGGTGGACTACGTGCGGCGAGAGCTGGATAGGGATACCCTCCATTTCCAAACCCTGCCGCTCCGTGAGCTGTACAACCGCTACTTGCAGATGTCTGATGACGAACGCGACGATTTCGTGCGAACGTTGCAAAGGGATGATAATTATCAGCTGCTGGGGGAGGCCATCGAGCTGTGGACGGGCTACGAGTTGAACCGTAGTCTGGAAGGGGCTGTCGAACGGGGGGCGAGCCATGGGTTGAGCCGAAGGTGGAGAGAGTTGGGCGAGGAGAATGATGTGACAGCCGATGATATTGCGGGCGAGGCGTATAGGAGCGTGCATGTCTACAAGAGGCAAGTGCTGGATCTTCGTCGCGAAGCAATAAAGGCGCGGCTGGACGAGGTGCAGGATTCGAATCAAGCGGCAGCCCTGCTGCGAGAGCTGAATGAGCTAAATCTCATGTATTGTAGCTATTACAAGGTGACGAAAGGCCTGGTGATGACGGAGCGTTTAGTGCCGGGCGGTAGGCCTAGCGTGGAGAGAAGGAAGGGGGATGGGGGAAGCTGATGGGGTATGGGCTTCGCTTGGGCTGCTGGCGAGACTAGTGGTAGCAGAAGGGGTGCGCCGCCCTTGGCGTGCGTTGCGGGGGGGACGATTGCGAATGGCGAAGCGGGGAAGGCATGAAGTTGGGGGAAAATGCGTAACTTCGCGATGGATGT
>JABCPG020000013.1 GCA_013333195.2 Bacteroidia bacterium | reverse complement strand
CGCCAAAGAGGGGGGCTATCTATGGAAAACATTCGGAATTTCTGCATCATCGCGCACATCGACCACGGTAAGAGCACCCTGGCGGACCGTATGCTCGACCTAACGGGCTCCGTGGACGAGCGAAAGGCGCAGGCGCAAATTCTTGACAACATGGACCTTGAGCGCGAGAAGGGCATCACCATAAAGAGCCACGCGGTGCGCATGGACTACGAAATGGGGGGAGAGAAGTACGCGCTGAACCTCATAGATACCCCGGGGCACGTGGACTTCAGCTATGAGGTGAGCCGCGCGATCGCCTCGTGCGAGGGTGCCCTCCTCGTGGTGGATGCCACGCAGGGTGTGCAGGCGCAAACCATCTCAAACCTCTACCTCGCGCTGGAGCACGACCTGACGATTATCCCGGTGCTGAACAAGATCGACATGGACGCGGCGAAGGTGGACGAGGTGTCCGACGAGGTGGTGGAGCTGCTGGGGTGCAGCCGGGAAGAGATATTGGCCGTGAGCGCCCGCACGGGGGAAGGGGTACCCCAGGTGATGTAGGCCATCGTGCAGCGCATCCCCGCGCCGAAGGGCGACCCCGCGGCGCCGCTGCAGGCCCTGATATTCGACTCCGTATTCAACTCGTTCCGCGGAATCATCGCGTACTTCCGCGTATTCAACGGAACGCTACGCGCCGGGGAACGGGTGAAGTTCTTCAACTCGGGCCGGGAGTACGACGCGGATGAGATAGGATTCCTACGCCTCGACTTCGACCCCGAGAAGGAGATTTCGGCCGGCAACGTGGGGTACATCGTGTCGGGCATCAAGGAGTCGTCGGAGGTGCGCGTGGGCGACACGATAACGAGCGCGGCGATGCCGTGCACATCGGCCGTGGCGGGCTTCGAAGAGGTAAAGCCAATGGTGTTCGCGGGGGTATACCCCGTGGATAGCGATGAGTACGAGAACCTCCGGCAATCGCTCGACAAGCTACGCCTCAACGACGCGTCGCTCACCTACGAGCCGGAAAGCTCCATGGCGCTAGGGTTCGGCTTCCGCTGCGGCTTCCTGGGACTGCTCCACATGGAGATAGTGCAGGAACGGCTCTACCGGGAATTCGACATGGACGTAATCACCACGGTGCCCAACGTGAGCTACCGGGTATACACCACCCACAAGGAGATGATCGAGGTGCATAACCCCAGCGGGCTCCCGGAGCCCACGCTCGTGGAGCGCATCGAAGAACCCACAATCGCGGCGCAGATCATCACCAATACCGACTCGCTGGGGGTGGTGGTGAAGCTGTGCATCGACAAGCGGGGCACGCTGCGCAACCAGGTGTTCCTCACGGCGAACCGGGTCGAGCTGAGCTTCGACATGCCGCTGAGCGAAATTGTATTCGACTTCTACGACCGTCTCAAATCCATTTCCCGCGGCTACGCATCGCTAGACTACCACCTCTCGGGCTACATGCCCGCCTCGCTGGTGAAGCTCGACATCCTCCTCAACGGCGAGAAGGTGGACGCGCTCTCCTCGCTCATCCATAAGGACTACTCCTACGACTTTGGGCGGAAGATGTGCGAAAAGCTCAAGGAGCTCATCCCCCGCCAGCAGTTCGACATCGCGATCCAGGCGGCCATAGGGGCGAAAATCATAGCGCGCGAAACGGTGAAGGCCGTACGTAAGGACGTCACGGCGAAGTGCTACGGGGGCGACATCTCGCGCAAGCGCAAGCTGCTCGAGAAGCAGAAGAAGGGGAAGAAACGCATGCGCCAGGTTGGGAATGTGGAGATCCCGCAGGAGGCGTTCCTCGCGGTGCTAAAAATGTAACCGCTGTGCCCCGCCGCAGCCTGAGCCGAACGCTCGCAACAGCCGCCCTACTCCTCCTGGCCCTCCGAACCGTGGGGCAACAGCTGGCGTACGATGCGGATTTCGTATCGTACTTCGATAACCGCGAGTACGAGGCGCGGCACCAGCTGTCGCAGACCCTCTACGGCTTTCGGCTTTCGCCCGCGGTGGGGGTTTCGCTCCGCGACAGCACGGGGGGCGCGTACCGCCTCATGGGCGGCGCCCACTACCTCCAACCCATGGGCGCGGGGTGGCGCCGGGCGCGGCTCATCCCGACGGCCTACCTCTCGATGCAAAAAAATGGATTCACCGTGATGCTAGGGGCAATACCCTACTCCGCGCGGCGCGGCGCGCTGCCGGGATACCTCCGCTACGACTCGCTCACCTACGCCCGCCCCAACATTGAAGGGGCATACATGCGCTACGAATCGCGCCACGGCCACTGCGAATTCATGTGCGACTGGCGCGGTATGCCGACGCGCGACAAGCGGGAGATGTTCCTCCTCCTCCTCAACGGGGAATTCCACTGGCGGTGGGTGCTACTCGGGGGGTACGCGCAGCTAAACCACAAGGCCAGCTACGGCGAGGGGCGGCACGAGGGGGTGTGCGACGATGCCTACCTACACGCCTACGCCGGCGTCGACCTGGGCCTCACCGTGGGGATCGATAGCCTCACCCTGCGCTGCGGCTACGTGCAGGGTTACCAGCGGGAGCGCGAGAGCCGCACGCGGTACACGCCGGGCGGACTCCTCGCCGAGCTGACGGCGCAATGGAAATGGGTGGGGGTAAACGCCAGCATCTACTACGGCGCGCCGCTCATGCCGCTCTACGCGAAGTACGGCAACGATCTAAACCAGGGCGACCCCTTCTACCAATCGCCGTGGTACGGCCGCGCCGAAATCTACGCCATCCTCTATAGCAACGCCTTCGTGGATTGCCGCTTCTCGTGGGGTTTCCACGTCGACGACACCAAACGCCTATCGCACCAGCAACGGCTCGTGGGCAGCTTCTGCCTCGATAGGCTGATGGGAAGGGCCGCGGGAAGGCTGGGCCGTAGGCTCGTGCAGTAGCACGAATTAAAATAAAAGTGCTACCTTTGCGCTGCCGGCTCGTAGCCCCCTAGGATTCGTGGGTTTCCACCGGCGGAGCTAGGCTCCCGGCGCAGGCTGAAGAAGCCACGCCACGCTGCGCCATGACGAATCGGCCGCGGGCAGAGATAAGAATTAAGCAATGAGGCAGCCTAAAACGGCCGCCACTAGATAGCCGTACTGATGGAGGAAATAGAGTACAACACGCAGCGCAAGCCGCTTGTGCTGCCAGCGTATGGACGCTACGTGCAGCAGATGGTGGACTACCTGCTCACAATCGACAACCGGGAGGAACGCACGCGGCAGGCGAGGCTAGTGCTGCGGGTGATGG
>JABCPG020000012.1 GCA_013333195.2 Bacteroidia bacterium | reverse complement strand
GGTGTGGGGACAGTGTTGACGGTGGAGGAGAGCGGGGAGTGTCGGGTTGCGTTCAATGGGGGCGAGTTTAGCCTAAGGCGGAGCGCGCTGCGGTGGGAAGTGGAGGAAGGGGAAGGGAGGTAGTAGCTGGTGCGAAAAGGCATTAAAAAGGCTCTCCAATAGGCGGGAATAGCCTACTGGAGAGCCTTTTTTTCTCTTGATTCTAGTTTATATCTACGAAACTACGAATCCTATCGCGGTTGCTTTTTTAGATTGAGTAGCGCCGCAACAAACCACACGAACCCCACAACGAGAGCTACTAGCCCAAGCCACAGAAGGGCAGAGGCTCCCGGCGTGTGCTCAAGTTTCATGAACGCACCTACCAGTGAGATTGCTGATGACGCTAGTAGCAGAATAACCGGGTAGAAAAAACTATTCTTTCTCATCGTCTTGCTGTTGTTAAATTTATTCCTGTTTGGTTGTATCTGAGATAACCGAATTGAAAGCAATCCTCTGTGTGAGAACCGTCCAATCCCCCTACAAAGTTACGCAAAAAAAAAACGAAAAGCAGCCTTTTTTCATTTTACGTCCATTCGTCGCTGAAACATCCTGACAGTCAGTGGGAAAATTTATTGCTTTGGCAAGGAATAGGGATGTAGAGTGGCATTACAATTACGTTTTATTTGCCATGGCCATCAGGGGAAAGCGCGGATCTTAGTTCCGCTAAATAGTGCTACCTTTGTTCTGCTAACAGAAGCTAATGCGTAATGGAGATGGAGGTTCAAGCCATGGGGGAGCTGCAGCTGTACAACACGATGAGTCGTCGGAAAGAGGTGTTTAAGCCAATAAATCCGCCGCATGTGGGACTTTACGTATGTGGCCCAACGGTGTATGGCGACCCGCATCTCGGCCATGCGAGGCCGCTCATTACGTTCGATGTGCTGGTGCGCTTGTTGCGGTCGCAGGGCTATAAGGTGCGATACGTGCGCAATATCACCGATGTGGGCCACCTAGAGCAGGATGCCGATGAGGGGGAGGATAAAATTCAGAAGAAGGCTCGGTTGGAACAGCTGGAACCCATGGAGGTGGCGCACTACTACACGGTACGCTACCATCAGGCAGCGGAACGGCTGAATGTCTTGCCGCCGAGCATAGAGCCGCAGGCGAGCGGGCATATCATAGAGCAGATAGCCTACGTAGAGCATATTCTCAAGGCGGGATTTGCCTACGAGGTGGATGGCTCTGTGTACTTCGATATTGAAAAGTATAACGCGAAGTATGGGTATGGGCAGCTGTCGGGGCGGCGTGTCGAGGAGATGCTTTCTAATACGCGGGAACTGGAGGGACAGCGCGAAAAGAGGAACCCGCTGGATTTTGCCCTATGGAAGCGAGCGACACCCGAGCATATTATGCGTTGGCCCTCACCGTGGGGTGAGGGGTTCCCGGGGTGGCATCTGGAGTGTTCTGCCATGGGTGAGAAGTATTTAGGGGAGCGTTTTGACATACATGGTGGCGGGTTGGATTTGATGTTCCCGCACCACGAATGTGAGATTGCGCAGGAGGTGGCCGCGCATGGCGCGGCTGCACCTAAGTACTGGGTGCACAATAACATGGTGACAGTCAATGGGCAAAAGATGGGAAAATCCCTCGGGAATTTTATTTCTCTGGAGGATCTTTTTGCAGGGCAGCACGGCTCGCTCTCACGCCCATATTCGCCGATGACGATACGATTTTTTATTTTGCAGGCGCATTATCGTTCTACGCTCGATTTTAGCGATGGGGCGCTTCAGGCGGCGGAAAAGGGATTTGAGCGGTTGGTGAATGCTGTGCATGCGTTGAGGGGTATTGCCGTGAGCGATGCGAGTAGCGTGGAGGTCGAGAGTATTGAGAGGGGATGCATGGAGGCGCTGTTCGACGATTTGAATACGCCGGTGGCGTTGGCGCATCTCTTTGAGGGGGTGAAGCTGGTGGGGCAGCTGCAGGCGGGTAGCGCCACGATTAGCCGTAATGATCAGGCCCGCTTGATTGCTACCTTCGAGCGCGTCGCGGGGGACATCTTGGGGTTGCGTTTGGAGCATGAGGGTGAAAGCTTAGGGGGGGATGATACTGCCTTTGACACCGCGATGCGGATAGTGCTGGAGTACCGTGCGGCGGCTAAGGCCGCGCGGGATTACGCCAAGGCCGATGCGATACGCAATGCGCTCAACGAGGCGGGGATTGAGGTGCAGGATAGGGCGGATGGAGCTACCTGGAGCCGTAAATAGTAGAAAATATGTACCTTTGCTCGTTGAGTTTATAGGGGTTGGCGTTTAAGCGAAAGATAGCAATGAAAATCGGGAGAATAGTATTAATCGTGGTATTGGTGCTGCTCGTGCTCTTAGGGTTTAGGACGTGCGAAGCATACAACCGACTTGTGAAGTTGGACGAGAGCGTTAAGGAGCAGTGGGGTAATGTGGAGGCGCAGTATCAGCGGCGTATGGATCTCATTAACGCTGTGATTGGGCAAATCAAGGGGTCTACCGCTTTCGAGCGAGGTACGTTGACGGATGTGGTCGAGGCGCGGGCGAAGGCTACCCAGATGGTTATCGATCCGAGTAAGCTGACTAAAGAGAATCTCGAAAAATTTCAGGCGGCGCAGGATCAGCTGTCCGGCTCGTTGAGCCGATTGATGATGACGGTGGAGAGGTATCCAGATCTGAAGACAACGCAGCAGTTCCAGGACTTGCAGGCGCAGTTGGAAGGCACTGAAAATCGTATCGCCAACGAGCGTCGGAATTTCAATGCGATTGCCAAAGAGTTTAATACCTATCAGCGGAGGTTTCCTCAGGTGTTCTTTGCCCGTCTTTTCGGCTTCGATACGGTAGGGTATTTTGGAGCGCAGCCCGGCGCGGAGATGGGTGTGAAGGTAGATTTCAGCGAGCCGGAGAAAAACTAGCTATACATTTGAGGGGAGGAAGCGGGTTCGCCCCCCCGCCGGGGCGACGGCCGGCGCCGGCGGGGGCCGGCGGGGGCGCCGGGCGGGGCGCAGTCTTCTAAGCCCTCAACCTGTGGGATTGGACATTATTTCTGGATAGATGGTGT
>JABCPG020000011.1 GCA_013333195.2 Bacteroidia bacterium | reverse complement strand
CCCCGGGGTACCTGCGCCGTGGGGGGCCTCCGACTTTGAGGCCCCCCGCGACTTGCGCTTTTTGGGGTGTCTTGCCGTTGGTCCCGCGCGCAGCTAGGCGGCGCGCGCGAAGTGGCTACCTGATTTTGCGCCGGGGAAGTTTGATTCACCGATTGTAGCGCAGCCGATGCACGTGCGAGCGGCTGGAAAAGATTTTATCGTGGTGCGCGATGCGCAACGTTTTTACCTCTTGAATCGTCGTGGGGCTGAACGGCTTTCCCCTTCTGAGCCAATCGCACAGCTGGTGGAAGCTTCCGTAGCGTTTAGTAAGGAGCGTGCAACCCTCTTCACTGTGGACGCCTCAGGAGCGTTGTGCAACATTTCCCTGGCTGATGGTGCTGTGCGTAGGGTTGCTCTGCGGGGGAGCGGTGCTCTGCGGGGTGCGCTGGTGCTTGGGGGCGCGCTGCAGGGGGAAGCGTGCGCGGTTGTGGCGCGCGAAAAGGCAGTAGATTTTTGCAGTGAGGATGGGGCTGTGATTGCGAGCCATCGGTTTGCTGGAGAAATTGACCCCCGAATGTATCTTTTCCAGTTCGCGATGCACGATTGGCGCGTTGGGGTGCGGGAGGTAGATGGTGATAGGTTGTGGCTGCTCGATATGCGGGGTAATGCCGTGAAGGGTTTCCCTGTGGTAGGCGATACGGGGTTTACGATTGGACATCTGGAGGGCAGCAGCGCGCGGTTTAATCTCATCGTGGGTAGCGCGCCGTCGCTACTAATCAATTATCTCCTTCCGGAGTAGCGGGCGGCCCCATTATCTACGTTCATTTTGACGCTCGAGGCCATGGCGTGCGTCAATTTGCTGCTTCGTTATCGTCTAAAATGTTTCGCCCTCGGCATCTTTTGGCGGTGTCGAAGGGCTTTTTTGCGTACCCGTAGTTTCTGTTTAGATTCTTCTGGAGGGGGATGTAAGAGTACCATCCTTCTTGGCAAAGTTGTATCAAGTTCGCATCAAATTTGGATTTCCTCAGAGAAATCCAAATTTGATGCGAGGGGGGTGCGTTTTTGGGGGTAGGTTGGTAATGCTAATGGGGTAATCGTATTCGTAGGCGTGTAGCTCGCATAGATTTGTGCGGCCCGTGTAGCCTCAACCGTGCATCGCTACCCATTAAAACTCGTGAAAGACCTTTCTGTGTCAATCTTTCAGACAGGTTTGTTTTTTCAGGCAAGAATCTGCGGGAGGCAGTAATCAGGGTGTAGATGGTAGCAGGAAGGAGAGTTGGAGGTTAGAGGAAATAGGCCTGTGTTGCTGTGGACATAAGTTCTGCAAGGGCTGCGCAAAAGAGGGTGTAGTGCTAGGTTCTAAACCGAAATGTATTTTTTTAGGTTAGGAATTTTGAAAAAATAAAAAAAAATGTTAAATTCGCGCATGTATTTGCAAGTACACTCATTTTTGGATTAACCATAAAAAGTAGTATTAGGCAATGAGAAGGTTGTACATATTTTTGTTTTTACTGGCTATTCTCAGCTTTGGCACGTTTTCATGCAAAAAGGTGGATCCTGCCGGCGCAGATGCAGAGTGTGCATTAAGTGATAGCCCTGGTTATACCGAGTTAATGCAGGCGATATCTCGCTACGATTCGAGCTATGCCCCTGAGTCGGTTGTAAAGACTAGAGGCAAAGTATGGCGAGCGGTTTGTAAGTTCTTTAAAGTTGTAGCGGCAGATATAGAGGGTGCTGTAGCGGGCGCGAGGGAAGGTGATGGTCTTTGGGAAAAAGTGGCATTGGGTGTTGCGGGAGCCATTTCCTCGTCGGCAGATGCCGCTGAGAGAGAGTTTGCGCCGGGAGTTGAGAGCGTCAATGCGGCTGGGGTGGTAAATAGGAGGTTGGCGATAAAGGATGCATTCTATGGCTCAGAAGTTACAGGGTGCGAAGTGGGCAAGCTGCATAACGTCGTTATGAAGGAGTTGTATTCGAATTACTGTGCGCTTGGGCGTGAGCAAGCAGGAGGAGGCCAAAATTTTGACAATGTCGTTTCTATCCTATTGAGGAGGAAACCCATCGAGGGATTTGAATTAATAGAGCATCGAAAGCTGGAAAATTTGAAGCGTAAGGTCGGTGAGATTGGTGATGCTTATGTAGGGTTGGATGATGGAGAAGCGTATGAGAGGTTGAGGAATAGTCCGATCGCTGGCAAGGAGGAGATGGCGGTAATTTCTAACTATGCCATGCGGGTTGCAGCGATAAAAGATCGTGCCAAACGGGGTGTCTATGCGAAAGGATTTTCAAAGATTGTGAAGGAGTCGGGTATTTCTGACGATGCGAAGGCAAATATTTTAATAGGCACTTCTATGGCGATAAACAGTTTAGAGCTGTGGGAGGAGTAGCGATGGGCTCGAAGATGGTGCAGTTATTTGCGCTCGTGTGCATCGGTATGTATTGGGGCAGTAGCGCGCAGGCGCAGCAAGAGAATGTTGCTGCGCAGGTAGAAGGAACAGCGCGTGAGGCGGAAGCAGGCAGTGAGGGATGGTGGGGGTTTCAAGCGGAGATTGCCGGCGCAGTGTTGGCGACTGAGGTGGAACTGGCAGGAGATTTAAGGAGCAGTGTTGGAAACTATGCTTTCCCTCAGCCTGGGATTCGCTTGCATTTGGGGCTCTTGATGGATAAGAACAGCAAGAACGCATTGAGGCTCATCGTAGGTTATGGCCATTTCTTTAATCTAGATCGCGGCTCGAACAGCGTGATTCAGTCGACGAGTCTGTTCGATTTGGGGCTTGAGTCGCAGTCGAGAATGATTCGCACGAAAAAGGGTCATAGTGTTTGGGCTGATTATGGTACGAGCGTGTCACTGGCGCGAGTGGTTGGTGGTAGAGACGTGGGGGTCTTGTACCAGTGGGGAGTTTCTCCGATAGTTGCGGTGCGCTATGATTATGCGTTTGCGAATAAACTTCACTTGGGCGTGCGGCCGTACTTGCGCACGGGGATTTATTTTGGAAGCCGCAGCAAGCCGCTACGCTTTGAGAGCCAATACGAGCTGGGGTTAGGCTTGTCCCTATCAATGTAGTTAAAGGCTGTTGGGTTGCTTGCTAGAGTATGCAAAGGGGGATATTTGGTTATTCCCCTTTGTTCTTTTGTATGGAGGCACATTGAGGTTTTGGCACACGAGATTGTTGAGGAAGTAAGTAGAAAGGATTAGATGTAATGCGCGTGATTGGGCGAAATCAGTGATGCGGCAGCGATCGGTGTTGCCACAATATTCATTTGACGAACCGGCTGAAGCTAGTGGAACGCTTGCCTGGTTGACCAAATACATCGGGCCGAGGTTTCTATCCCTTCAAATATTGCTACTCGCTAGGGGGAACGAAAGAAAATGAGTGGATAGTGTTTATTAGGTATACAGGCTGCTGGATTAGGGTGGGTAAAGACCCGGTCTCCTTTCTTCCGCACCGCCAGTACGAACTGCATAGATTGCAGCAGCACTAACCTCTCAGTCATAAACCTCTTATAAATGCCGCACCGCAGCTTTCCCGGCCATTGAGAGACGTTCTGCTGACGGAGAGGCATTCGGCTGGCGGCCTTGCGCCCCCTTTTGGCGGTATTTACTACCTTTGTGTTACAATGTGAGTGGAGGACATGGTAGACAATGCGAATGGATTTAATCGTGAAGGTCGCTATCCACGCGGGCTAGCTGAAAGCAGGGAGGAAGCAGTTTGCCCCGCTGCGTCGCCGCTGTACGCAGGTCCGTCGTCGCCGGAGGCGATGCCAGCGTTACGCGTCGCGCCGTTCGCCAACCCCTTAGGTAGCGAACGTTTTACATTCGTCGACCTATTCGCGGGCATCGGCGGCTTTAGGCTCGGGCTGCAGCAAGCAGGGGGGCGATGCGTATTTTCAAGCGAATGGGATAGGTATGCCCAGCAAACTTACCGAGCCAATTTCGGGGAGCTACCCTACGGCGATATTACGCAGGAAGAGACCAAGGGGAAGGTTCCCCCGGGGTACGATGTGCTCACCGCGGGATTCCCATGCCAGCCCTTCAGCATATCTGGACATATGCGAGGCTTTGAGGATACGCGTGGCACGTTGGTCTATGAAGTGTTCGACATAGCGCAACGCACGCAACCCCGCGTTGTGCTGCTGGAGAACGTTAAGCACTTGAAATACCACGATAAGGGGCATACGCTCCATGTCATTACTGAGAGCCTGCGTGGGCTCGGGTACGGTGTCTCCTGGGGCGTGCTAAACGCGTCGGATTTCGGCGTACCGCAGAACCGCGAACGGATAATCATAGTGGGCGTACGGGGTGGCGGAAGCTTTGATTTTAGTAGGCTGCTGGGCGATGGGCGTAAGCCCATGCTGCGCGATTTTTTGGAGAGCGATGGCCCTTTTGAGTATCTTGATGAGCCATACACGCTGCTCAGTGAAACCCGTCGGCAGCCTTCAGGCCTTATCTTCGCGGGCTTCCGCAATAAGAAGCTGCGGAAACGGGGCATACTGCCTGGCACGGAACATCTATCGCGCGTGCATAAGCAGCCCAATCGGATATACGATGCTGAGGGGGTACACCCTGCGCTACCCTCTCAGGAGATGTCGGGGCGGTTTTGGATTTTGGTGGAGGGCAGCGTGCGGAAACTTACTATAGCGGAATGCTACCGCATTATGGGTTTCCCCGATGGTTTCCGCCGCGTAGTGCCTCTCGCGGAGCAGTACCAAGAGGTAGGTAACTCAATATGCGTACCGATGGTGGCGGCCATAGGGCAGGAGCTGTTGCGGCAAGGATGGATAGGGGAAAAGGAATGATCGATGTAGATTCATACCTTGAGGCGTGCTACCGAAAAGCAGTGACCATTGCCTCGGAGGGCGATGGCCTTGAAAAATATTTCACCCGTTTCCCTTTCCTTGAGGCTATAGTAAACCGAGTTGAGAATTGTAAAGGTGTTCTCACGGTAATTACCACAAGTCTAGTATACAAGATTTACCATCCAGAGCAAGATGTTAGGAAACACCAAGTGAGCATCAAGGGAGGCTATTCTGGACGGGTTTTTGACACGCAGCATATAACGCCATTCTTCCAGTCAAAGGGCTGACAAGCCATGTTAGCGTGGGTTTGCTCTAGCGTTTTGCTGGTGAAGGTTACGCATGTCAGTCTTTCGGGCTGGCTTGTCCTCTAGATGGGGAATCCGGGGTCTGAGCCCCTCGGCTATTGAGAAACCGTTTTACGGGTTGGGCTGCAATGGCTGGCAATGAGGGTAAGACGCTGGGCGTGGGGAGTTGAGGCTGAAGTGAATGTGTAAAAAAGTTAGCCTCTCAGCCCGACCATACTTTATATTTTTTTACCTTTGACATGTGAGGATTTTGAGTTTTTGTGAAGAGTGATGGGGCGTCGGTGCGGCTATGGGCTATTAATTCTGTTCCTGCTTGCTGCGGGTGCTTTGGCCTTGGTGGGCCAAGAGGTACGCTACGCTGATGCGAGGTGCATGGTGTTGCGCTGCGAGGGGCGTTTGTGGAATGCGTTGGCCGTGTATGTCGATGCTGATGAGGCGCAGAGGGAGTCGGTGTGGATTGACCGCAATGGCAATGGGCTATACGAGGAGTCGGTCGATATCCCGCCGGAGGATGTGCAATTTGGCGAATGGCGCGAATATTTCTTTGTGGGAAGCACGTTGAGAATCTACGGTGGCGTGCGGGAGTTACAGTGCGACTACAGCGACCCGATGCGGCTGGATGTGTCGGGCAATCCCACGCTGGAACGGCTCAACTGCGCGGGGAATCGGCTTTTAGAGCTAAATGTGTCGGGTAACGTGCGCCTGACGCATCTCAACTGCAACAACAATCTCCTCAGTAAGTTAGATGTGGCGGGGTTACCGGCGTTGAAGAGTTTGCAGTGCGCTGGGAACCAGCTACGGAAAATTGATGTTGCGAGCAACCCCCAGCTCGCCGATCTCGATGTGAGCTATAACTTTTTCTCGCGCCTCGATTTGCAGCAGAATGGGCAGCTAAAGCGGCTCGATTGCGTGGATTGCGGGCTGCGGGAGTTGCGTGTTGATAATCTAACCCAACTTGAGTTTCTAGATTGTTCCATCAATAGAATCAGGGATTTAGACTTATCTCATTGCGTGGAGCTTCGTTTCCTTAATTGCCGTAGCAACGCGTTGAAGAAGTTGACGCTCACAGCCTTGGCGCAATTGCGCCGGCTGGTATGCTATAAGAATGAGATTGAAGATCTTACCGTAGCTACGCCCTCGCAGTTGGTCTACGTAGAGTGTCAAAACAACCGTTTAAGCTACGCGGAGTCTGCCTACATCGTTGAATCATTACCCACCATTGCCCCGTTGCGCTCGTCGGTGTATGACGCTCTAGAGGCGAGATTTCCTTACGGCACCTTTAGCGTGGAGGCTGAAAATGATGCCAACCGCATCTCTTCGGAATCGGTGGCGCGGGCTAAGGAGAAGCGGTGGAAGGTAATCACTTCGCGCGCGCGTGGCGATGAGGATAGCGGAAGGGTTGTCACCCCGACCGATGAGGGTGTGATGCGCCTCTACTTGAGCGGGGATACCTTGCACTTTAAGCTGTGGCTTGAAGTGGAGGCGAAGGATAAGAATCGGATATGGGTGGATATCAACGCCAATGGTATTTTTGATGCCGGTGTTGATGTTGATGCAGCCGCGCTGAAATACGGGGAGTGGATGTCGTACGAGGCGATGCGCACCGAGGTGAGGGTGTATGGCCGGGTGGCCGCGCTGCTGGTGCTAGCGCAGGGGCAGCTGGAGGGGTTGGACGTGTCGGAGAATCCTCGGCTTAAAAAGCTTGGGTGTAGTGGGAACCGGTTGACGATGCTGGATCTTCGGCGTAACGCCGCGCTGGAGGTGTTGATATGTAGCGATAATATGCTGTCGATGCTCGATTTGAGCATGAATGGCGAGTTGCGGGAGCTGCATTGCAATGCGAATCGCCTCACCGCGCTGTCCGTGCAGGCCAACCGTAAGCTGGAGCGTCTCTACTGCATGGGGAATCTGCTTAAGGTGCTGCTGCTCCGGAAGAATAAAATGTTGCGGCATCTCGACTGTTCGGGCAATCGGATAGAGTACCTTGATGTCAGCGCGCTGCGAATGTTGGAACAGTTTGGCTGCTCGGGCAATGGCTTGCGACATTTAAAGATGAAGTCGAGCAGCGGGCTGTACTATGTTAATGTATCGCGGAATGAGCTTTCCTACGGCGAGATGTCGCGCATTGTGGATGTGCTGCCCAAGATTGAGGCTAATCGCCCAGCGGAGATTGACGAAACAACCTACGCGGAACTGTACGGTGTTTTCCGCGGCTACGCGGAGGGAGATGGGAATGATTTTTCGACGGATCTGGCGCAATACCTGAAGTCGAAGGGCTGGAAGGTGCGTTGAGCAGCGAACCGGCTGGATGGGGGCGCTGTAAAGGGGCATGGCACCGTTTCGCGGGTGTGCTGGGCTGAAAGGAAGGAGGCCTCCCCTTGATGGGCGGAGCCTGATGCGTGGGGAGGATCGTTTGCGCTAAGCGGTGTCGCAGTGCTACGCGAGAGCTTGAATGGATGGAATCTTGCGTTCGAGGGGGAGAGGGCGCGCTGGGCGTGGTTTTGCAGCACGCCCCTCCTTGGGCGTTTTGCATAGTAAAAAATAAGTACGAACTTTGCACCGTACGAGGGGTTGAGGAAAAAAAACTTAAAAAACAGGTTAATATGGACGCAAAGAAGGTAATCGCCGATTTGCAAAAGCGGCATCCGAATCAGCCGCTGTTCTTGCAGGCGGCATCGGAGGTGATCGAGTCGGTGGAGGGGGTCTACAACGAGCATCCGATGTATGAGAAGAATCGGATAATCGAGCGCATCGTTGAGCCGGATCGTGCATTTATGTTCAAGGTACCTTGGGAAGATGACAAGGGAGAGATCCATGTAAACATTGGCTATCGCGTACAGTTCAACGGAGCCATTGGTCCATATAAGGGCGGGGTGCGCTTTGCGCCGAACGTGACGATAGATACGATGAAATTTTTGGGTTTTGAGCAGACCTTTAAAAATGCGTTGACCACGTTGCCCATGGGTGGTGCTAAGGGTGGGAGCGACTTCGACCCAACCGGACGGAGCGATGCGGAGGTTCGTCGATTCTGCGAGAAGTTCATGCTGGAGCTGTGGCGCCATATAGGGCCTGAGACGGACGTACCGGCAGGAGACCTTGGCGTGGGCGGTCGGGAGATTGGCTACATGTACGGGATGTACAAGAAGTTGACCCATACGCATACGGGAACCTTCACGGGTAAGGGAATGAACTGGGGCGGCTCGAAGATGCGGCCGGAGGCTACGGGTTTCGGCGCGGTGTTCTTCCTGAATCACATGATCAATGCGCACAAGGATGTGTTGAAGGGTAAGACCGTTGCCATTTCAGGCTTCGGGAATGTGGCTTGGGGCGCCGCGAAGAAGGCCACGGAGCTGGGCGCGAAGGTGGTGACGGTGTCGGGTCCTGATGGGTATGTATTCATCGAGAAGGGAATGACGAGCGAGATGGTGGATTACATGCTGGAGCTTCGCGCGATGAACCTCAACAAGGTGGAGCCGTTCGCCAAGAAGTTTGCGGGTACGCAGTACGTGGCGGGTAAGAAGCCGTGGGAGGTGAAGTGCGATGTGGCCATGCCGTGCGCTACGCAGAACGAGCTTGCCAAGGAGGATGCGGAGCAGCTCATTAAGAATGGCGTGAAGTACGTGGCGGAGGTATCGAACATGGGTTGCCAGGCCGATGCTATCCATGCCTTCATTAAGGCTCGTACGCCGTTTGGTCCGGGTAAGGCGGTGAACGCTGGCGGAGTTTCGGCATCTGGTCTTGAGATGTCGCAGAATGCGTTGAAATTGAGCTGGACGGGCGAAGAGGTGATTGCGCGCTTGGAGCAGATTATGCAGAATATCTTTGAGGCTTCCTGCAAGTATGGCAAGGAGAGCGATGGCTATATGAACCTCGTGAAGGGCGCGAATATCGCTGGCTTCATGAAGGTGGCGGATGCCATGTGCGACCTTGGGTTGGTGTACTAAGGGAAGGTCGAGAGGTTGCATTCTGGGGCGGGCGCAACGCGGAGGCGGTGCGCCCGCTTTCTTTGCGCTGGTACGCGGTGAGGGAGGAGGGCGTGTAGGCCTTTTGCGTAGTTTAGCTTCTCCGATGGGCTTGCTCCTCGGGTAAGAATCTGATGGTTTGCTCCTCACGAAGCTATTGAAAGGCTCTCTTTGGGCTGAGCAGCATTTATGCCCCAATTCATTGGGAAGGGTGACTAGATTGTAGGTAGCGGAGGAGTCGCTTTAGGGAGGTGAATTACGCATTGCCAAGGTAAACGTGCGCGCAGGGTTACCATTTTCAATGGGATGGCAGGCGGAGCCACCTAAGAAACGGCATTATCCCTTTCGCATTTCTCTGTTTTTCTTACATTTGTTCACCTTTAAATATTGGCGTGCTGTAGATTGCAGTTGAAAAAAGATTTATGGACGTAGTGGAGCTGTTCGCGGGTGTAGGAGGTTTTAGGATTGGGCTAGAGCGGGCTAGCCAGGCGTTTCATACTGTTTGGGCAAACCAATGGGAACCCACAACGAAGCGGCAGGAGGCCTACGACATATACGTGAGAAATTTCGGTAATTGTTCCGTGCTAGCGGGGGAGCGCGTGGTGGATGCGGTTTCGAATGAGGATATTGCGAGGGTGGATGTCAATGCCATTCCCGATCATGAAATGCTGGTCGGTGGTTTCCCGTGCCAGGATTATTCCGTTGCGAATTCGCTGGGGAATGCGCGGGGGCTTGATGGTAAGAAGGGGCAGCTCTGGTGGTCCATTGAGTCGATACTCCGATGCCACAGAACCCCCGCCAAGTACCTGTTCCTTGAGAATGTGGATCGCATCATTAATTCTCCGGCTAAACAGCGAGGGCGTGATTTTGCGATTATACTAGCCACACTGGCAAACTTGAACTACATAGTGGAGTGGCGTGTAATAAATGGGGCGGATTATGGGAAGGTGCAGCGGCGAAGAAGAACCTATATCATCGCTTACAAGTCGAACACGGCGATTCATAGCTACATTGCAGGTATGCGAGATCCGCTGGAGTGGGCTTTGAAGGAGGGCACGATGGCTACCACCTACGGCGTTGCGCCGGATGGGGGGCGTTTACCTGCTGTATTTAGCGTTCCGAGCGATTTGAAAGAGATTTCGGATAATTTTGGGAAGGGGTTATCCAGTAGCGTTTTTGAGAATGCTGGGATTATGGTGAATCGCACCGTGCATACGATTAGGACAAGGGCGCAGTACGGCGGAGGGTATCGGATGCTACGTGACGTGCTGGTGCCAGAAAGCGAGGTTCCCAGGGAGTACTACGTGCAGGAAAAGGATCTGCCGAAGTGGCGTTACCTAAAGGGGAGCAAAAGGATAGCGCGCCAAAGGGCGGATGGCACTGTTTATACATACTCTGAGGGTGCGATGGCGTTTCCCGATCCGTTGGATCGCCCTTCGCGTACGATAATCACAGGTGAGGGAGGCGCGAGCCCCTCGCGCTTTAAGCATGTGGTGGAGGTGGTTCCGGGGAGGTATCGTCGGCTCACGCCGGTAGAATTGGAGCGGCTCAACGGCTTCCCAGATAATCATACGGAGGGTGCTACGGCAGCTAGGCGTGCGTTCCTCATGGGCAATGCCCTGATTGTCGGCGTAGTGGAGGATCTGGGGCGGAGTTTGGTGCGAAAAATTGCGGAGTGCGATGGAGTACGATAAGGCCGACCCGCAATCGATCGAGAGATACGCGCAGCGGCTGTTGGGCAAGTCGTTACGGCAATATTTAGGAGAAAGTGGGCAAGATGTTGAGTCCCAAAAAGAAGGTAAGGGGAGGTTGGGGCAGATTGCGTAAAGCGGGTTCTCCGAAGTTTAGGAGGGCAGAATAGGTGTGTTTTCTCTATAAAAAAGAAGGTTGATGGATATGGGTAGGACCGTGCTGGCTAGCCTTTTAGACCGTTTTGACTTCCGATGGGGGTGCTGTTGCCTTGAAAATCGTTGGCTATTGGGAGGCAGTTCTTGTTGCGGAGCGGCATGAGGGCGTGCAAATGTATAGCACGGGGTGGGAGTTGCGCTATGACCGCAGCTTGGGTCAGTGGAGGTTGCAAAAAAACATGGAGAGACCTCGTAATGCAGTCAGAATTGGCTACAGTAATTGCTCAGAGAGGGTGCTGTCGTTGCTGAAGAACATGGTGTAGTAGATGGGGAGGTAGGTGATGCCGTTTTGGGTGTATACGTCGGGGGAGTTGGATAGCACGAAGGCACGCTGAATGTGGTATTTCTTGCAGGCTAGGAATCTATTCAACGCGCTGTGGGCGGAGTAGTCCTTGCCCGATTTCACTTCGATAGGTATAACCGAGAGGCTGTTGGCATCGTCAATTAGAAAGTCCACCTCTCCGTTTTTCTTGCTGTCGTAGTAGAATAGCTCGTGTCCGTGCGCCTTTAGCTCCTGCGCAACTACCGTTTCGTAGAGCGCGCCGAGGTTGAGGCTGTTATGGCTATCCATGATGGCCTTGATGTTGGTGCGGAAGTAAAGGTTGGAAAGGATACCGACATCGTTGATGTATAGCTTTAAGAGATTCTTCCCGCTGTTCTGGAGGAGAGGGTAGGAAGGAGTACTAATGGCTTTGACATCGAGGGTAATGCCGGACGAGATGAGGTAATCGAACTCATCGGTGTAGTCGCTAGAGCGTTTCCAGCTTTTATCCTCGATTTCCTTGATGACGATTCGTTTTTTTCTCTGCTCGAGGCTGGAGGGGAGCATGTCGTAGATGCGTTGAATCTTTAGACGGGTGCCATGCGCCGCTTCGTATTTTGAGACATCAATGCCGTAAAGCGCATGCGTTTCGTGCTGTATGGCACGGATGTTCGCGACGTTATGCGTGTTCACGAAGGCTTCAACCGCCTTTGGAAGTCCGCCCACGATGAGGTACTTTTTGAATAGATCCATCATCTTGTCGTGCAGCGCGGCAGGGAGTCCCCGTAGCTCTGCAAAATTTTGACGCATTTGGCTGACGGTAGGCTCCCCGACCCCATTTGCGTATAGGAACTCCTCAAAGTCCATGGGGTACATGGGTAGCGGCGCGATGCTGCCAAGCGGTAGCGACTGCGTATTTTTAAGCGTGATGCCGAGCAGAGAGCCGCTGGCAATGTAGGTGTAACGATTTTCCTGCATTAGGAATTTGGCGAGGGTGAGCAGATGGTCGTAAGCTTGTATCTCATCGATAAAAATGAGGGTGGATGCGCGGTCCTTCATTTTTTGCCCCGCAATGGTGCTGAGCGCTAGGTAAAAGTCGTTGGTAGTGCGAGCCTGTTCAAAGAGTCTATCGCCTAGTTTATCCTCTTCCATGTTGATTTCAATGTAGTTAGGAAACATCCGTTGCCCCACGTGTCGGATGATGTACGATTTTCCTACCTGCCGTGCGCCGCTAATGAGCAGCATACGGTTTGAGTTTGCGGAGAGATGGCGTTCTATGGAACTGGCGATTTTCCTGTATAGCATGGTGCTGTGCATCAAGTGATTTCGTTACAAAATTAGAAAAAAGGTGCGTTTTCCTACGGAATTGCAGTGCGTTTTAGCGCGTTTTCCGAAAGCTAGGGGGGCTGAGTAGGCGCGTTTTCCGTTTGGAATGGGAAGTCGGTGGGTGTGGCTAGGGTCGTGCGGGGGTGAGGTGCCAGGGGCCAAAGGATTCTCGGCTATTGAGGGACCGCCCTGCGGGTGGGGCGGCGGGTCACAAATTTTATGCTGGTTCTAGGGTGTCTTAGCAGCCTGCAATGTCCCTACTTTGCATCTGAATTAATTCGTTTAAACGTTGGGCAACGGCTCGGATCATGGGTACGGGTACGGAGTTGCCGGTGAGCCGGCGGGCATCGCTTAGCGAACCGTCAATGGTGAACCACTCTGGGAAGCCCTGTAGCCTGAGCAACTCACGTGCGGAGAACCGGCGCTGCCCATTTAGCAGGAGGTAGTTGTAGGAGGCACCGGTGCGTAGCGCGCAGGAGTGGTCCAGGATGGAGATGTTACCCGATTTGTTCTCGTGCCACACGGAAGGGTAGAATCGCGATTTTGTTTGCGTACACTCAAGGCGCTTCTGCCGAAGGCGAGGGGAGGCGTAGAGCGATGGGTCGTTGTCGGCGGCGGGGTCAATGATGGTCTGCAGGTCGTAGGGCGAGGTTGGGAAGTTGAGGTTGAGTTGTTGGCATTGCTCCGCGTCCCTAAAGCCAACCAAAATGAGGCGTTCGCGCTTCTGGGGTAGCCCGAAGTGTAGGGCATTGAGGATTGCGTAGCGGCAGTGGTAACCGAGCTCGGTGAGTATCCGAAGGATTCTGGCAAAGGTTTTACCCTTGTCGTGGGTGGTGAGCTGCTTAACGTTTTCAAGGAGAATGTACGGGGGGCGATGGTGCTGGAGGATGCGTGCAATATCGAAGAAGAGCGTGCCGCGGGTGTCGTCAAAGCCTTGCATTTTGCCCATGATGGAGAAGGGTTGGCATGGGAACCCGGCGAGGAGGAGGTCGTGCGGAGGGATGTCCTTAGCATCTATTTTAGTGATGTCGCCGCAGGGAGCGACACCAAAGTTGTGGGCGTAGGTACGCTGCGCTTTGGGGTCCCACTCGGAGGAGAAGAGACAGCGGTAGTCGAGCTCCTCAAAGGGGATGCGAATGCCCCCGATGCCAGCGAAGAGGTCGATGAATTTAAGGGGTTCTATCCGTTGCGTTTGCATTGGCTGCAAAAGTAGCGAAATAGTTTGGGATGAGTGGTTGGCGAGACGATTTGCGTATTCAGCCGCGAGTGCTGGTGCGTATTTGACATTGCTGTCTCTGACGTTTAGATGATCGGGACACGCTACCGCTCGTATCAGCCGATGCCAGATTAGACAGTTGCGTATCGAGTTCGCAGAAGATTGTCTACTTTTGTGCGATGGAGTATAGCAAGGAGAGGAATATGCTTTTTGATGACGTGCCGATGTGGCCAACCTTTACGCTTTACAATCTGAGCCTATCGCTCCAATCGTGCGTGAAGACGAATTTTCCGGGAGGCGTTTGGGTAATCGCAGAGATCTCCTCGCTTGGAGAGAATAGCGCGAGTGGGCATTGCTACCTTGAACTTGTGGACCTTGACCCCGACACGCATCGCCAGCGTGCCAAGATGCGTGCTACCATATGGGCGCGGAGCGTGGCGAGAGTGTTTCAGACGTTTCGTTCAGCGACAGGGGTAGACCTTCAGGCTGGCCTTACGGTGCAGGTTCTCGCGACGCTTGAGTACAGCCCGGTTTTTGGTTTTTCGCTGAACATAACCGATATCGATGGCACCTACACCGCGGGAGTGATGGCCGTCAAGCGTCGGCAGACGCTGGCGCAGCTTGCCAAAGATGGAGTGATGGAGATGAACCGTTCGCTGGAGCGCCCCTCGTTGCCTCGACGTATCGCCGTTATCTCTTCCCCCACCGCTGCTGGCTACGAAGACTTTATGAAGCAGATTTCTGGTGCGAAGGAGCGGTTCTCTCTACAGATAGAACTATTCGAAGCAGTTATGCAAGGAGAGCAGGCACCGCTATCGATAGTTGATGCGCTTGGGGATATCTTAGCGTCCGAGCGTGAGTGGGACGTGGTGGTAATCATTCGAGGGGGAGGGGCGAAGCTAGATCTTGCGTGCTTTGACGATTATACTCTTGCTTCGCATGTGGCGCAGTTCCCCCTGCCGGTGTACGCGGGAATTGGGCATGAGCGGGATAGTTCCGTTGTAGACATAGTGGCGAATGCCACGCTGAAAACCCCTACGGCTATGGCGGAGTTTGTTAAAAGCTTTTTTGAAGAGAGGGAGCAGTCGTTACTCGATGCGGTGCAGTTCTTGGCGCAGGGAGTGCGTACCGCATTGGATGGGAATAGGGTTACGCTTCGGCAGGTGTCGGAGAGCGTTTACGTGGGAGCAAAAAGGAATCTAGCGGTGCGAATGGTTGAGGTGCTGTCGATTGCGAGGCAATTCGCAGTGGGTGCGGAGGGGATACTGCAGCTGCGCAGGCAGGAGGTGCAGGGTGCGCGTGGCCGCTTGGAGCAGTGGTTGGAAAGGATGCTGGAGAGAAATCTTATGGGGGTGCGGCGGGTGGTAGAGTCGTTGGCTATGGGGGTACTCCAGCGATTAGGAGAGGGTCGCGAGGCCTTAGGAATAATGTCGGAACGCTTTGCCCAGCAGCGGCCAGATTCCATTCTAGAGAGGGGGTACGTTAGGGTGGAGCGGGACGGCGGGAGAGCGATTGGGAGGTCAGTAGAGGTGAGGAGCGGCGAGGAGGTGAGGTTGCGCTGGAAGGATGGGGAGAGAAGGGCGAAGATAGAGTAATAAAAGCCCCAGGACAGATGTCTGGGGCTTTTCAGTGCCATTTTCAGCCTCTTTGGACTCGTATATCCCTAATCTCTTGGCGGGTTGGGAAACGGTACTTAACGGCTAGCCGAGTAGAGACGACCACGTACGCAATGAGTAGCCATTTATCGACAAAACCTGTAAACCAGGGATCGTTTACGAGTTGCGGTAAATAGCCGAATAGCATGTAGAGAGGGAATAGCAGTGCGAGGAAAAAAAAGAAGCTTGCTTCGTCAGCTCGGCCACCCTCTCTTCGCATCGGGAGGTATTTACTTAACTTGTTCATTATTTTGTTGCTATTTAGAATGTTCTTCAATTCTTGCTAAAGGTAGGGAAAATGGGAATTGGTTGTGCTTGTGTTTTGTGTCTAAATAATAGGTTCTGATTCATAGACCATTGGAATCAGTATTTAGAATCTACATGCAAAGAGCCGAGTCGTATCTCGGAACATTAAGGTATACCCTTCACTTTTTCATCTTGCTAAACGCGGCTACTAGCAATAGGAGGTAGAGGAGCGTGGCAAGCAATGTGACCAGCCCTAGCGGGATGTTCACATTGCCGTTAGGGAGGAGGCCGTTGAGAGAGAGGGCCGCGGAATATGTGGCCATTGCAAAAGCGGCGAGGCCTATAGCGAACAGCGCGATGGGTTTGACTTTGAGCGTTGGAACTGTGGCAAACGCTGCCCGTTTTTGGCTGTAGTGCATAACGTAGAAGGCTTTGGCAGCAGCTAGCCCGAAGAAGAGGAGCAACGCGCTAAGAAGACCATTAGCGATTTCTCTACGCCCCCACAGGCGGCAGAGGGTAAAAGAATGGGAAGCGAGGCAAAGGCAGTAGCTCATCGCGATCAGTAGCCTAGCCGCTCTCTCCATACTCCCTACATGCGGGTCAATGCGAATTCCTACGCGCTTTTCGTTCTCCGTCTAGAATTGCTCCAGAAAGCGCACGTCATTCTCAAAGAAATAGCGAATGTCGCTAACGTGGTAGCGAAGCATGGCAATCCGTTCGACACCCATGCCCAGCGCGAAGCCGGAGTACACGTTGGGGTCGATGCCGCATTGGATGAGCACGTTTGGGTCGACCATCCCTGCCCCGAGGATTTCGAGCCAACCGGTTCCTTTGCAGACGGAGCATCCTTCGCCATGGCATATTTCGCAGCTGATATCTACCTCAGTGCTGGGTTCGGTGAAGGGGAAATAGCTGGGGCGGAAACGGGTTTTTACATCCTGCCCGAACATCTGCTTCGCGAAGTAGTTGAGCGTTTGCTTGAGGTCAGCGAAAGAGACGTTTTTGTCGATGTAGAGAGCCTCAACTTGATGAAATTGGCAGTGGGCGCGCTTTGAGATATCCTCGTTTCGGAACACCCTCCCGGGGCAAATGACACGGATAGGCGGCGTGGAGGATTGCATGACCCTAATCTGCACAGAAGAGGTGTGCGTTCGTAGGAGGATGTCCGGGTTACGCGAGATGAAGAAGGTATCCTGCATATCGCGCGCGGGGTGCTCCGGTGGGAAATTCAGCGCGGTGAACACGTGGTAGTCATCCTCTAGCTCGGGGCCCTGCGCGACTTCGTATCCGATGGAGTGGAAAATGCTTTCAATTCGGTCGAGAGTTTGCGTGAGAGGATGAACCGATCCAAATTTCACTGAGTGTGAAGTTCGTGTGATATCGATCGAGGTGGTTTCACCGTGGGGTTGCGACTGGAGTTTTTCTACCCATTCCCTATGGGTCTTTATGGCAGTATTCTTCAGCGCGTTGATGGTTTGGCCGAGTTCTTTTTTCTGCTCTGGCGGCAAGGATTTGAATTCATCGAATAGGAGGGTGACGCTCCCCTTGCGTCCGATGGTGGCAATGCGGAACTGCTCTAGCTCTTCGATGTTGGCGGGTTTAAACGCTGCAATTTGCGCTAAGAGCGCATTGATTCTCTCCTTCATGTTGTGTCAATATTCGTTTCGCATCTGCTGCCCGAGCACAGCGGGTGCAAAGTTAGCAACTATAACGTAAACAAATTATGGGAGAGTTGATAGTGCCGTCTGGCTTTCGTGGAATGCGTCAAAAGGGGTGTTGTTGGGTTCTACCGGGAGACGAGCGCGGGGTGTTTAAGTAGGCTGGTGCGTTGGCGTAGAGGCGAGAGGCTTGGGGTAATACGAAGCGATGAATTTATTTTTAGTATCTTCGCGATTGGAAGGGAAAAGGTTTGGCGGGGGCAGTAGTGCCCCTTTTTTGCATAGAGAAATGTTGACAGAATCAGAGGTGAAGGCTCTTGTGGAGACTTGGCTTGCAGGCTACACGACGGATGCGGATTTTTTTGTGGAGCGCGTGGAGGTGGCGGGCGATGCGGTGCGGGTGTACATCGATCGGGATGCGGGGATTGGTTTAGAGGAGTGCGCGGCGGTGAGTCGAGGCCTTTCCGCCATGCTTGAGTCGGAAGGCGTAGATGCGGAGTTGGAAGTGTCGTCGCCCGGTTTGAGCGAGCCGATAAAGCATCCGCGTATTTTTCGCAAGCGCCTTGGCTCGGGTGTAGAGTTGCTGTTGACGAACCGACAAAAGGTGCGCGGGGTGCTACAAGGTTACGATGGTCAGCAGGTTGAGGTTCTGGTTATGGTGAAAGAGCGGCCGGAAGGGAAAAAACGGTCGCGGCTAGTAGAGAGATTGGAGACGTACCCTTTGGAGGAAATCCGGAGCGTGCGTGTTAGTTTTGATAAATAAGCGAGGGAAGCGATGAATAGCAAGGAGCTCATTCAGGCATTGCAGGATTTTAAGGAGCAGAAGAACGTAGACAAGGAGACGATGCGTGACATCTTGGAGTCGGTTTTTCGCATGGTGCTGGCAAAAAATTACGGGAGTGATAGTAATTTTGACCTGATAATCAACATCGAGAAAGGAGACTTTGAGATATGGCGCATTCGCGAGGTGGTGGCGGATGGCGAAGTGGACGATGAGAATCGTCAGATTTCGTTGACGGAGGCTAAAAAGTTGCAATCGGACTACGAGGTAGGTGAGGAGGTGAGCGAGGAGGTGAAGTTTGATGACTTTGCGCGGCGCAATATATTGGCCATTCGACAGAATCTGGCCGGGCGTATTATGGACTACGAACGTGAGAACCTATTCAATCGGTACAAGCAGCGTGAAGGAGAGCTGGTGACGGCGGAGCTTCATCAGATACGTCGTCGCGAAGCGATACTACTCGATGATGAGGGGAACGAGCTGGTGCTTCCCAAGAGCGAGCAGATCCCGAGCGATTTTCTGCGGAAGGGCGAGTCAATTCGAGCGGTAGTACTGCGCGTTGAGATGGGGAATGCGACGCCGCAAATCATACTATCGCGCACGTCGCCCCGCTTCTTGGAGTGTCTGATGGAGCAGGAGGTTCCAGAAATCTTCGATGGGCTGATAACGATTAAGAAGACGGTGCGAATCCCGGGGGAGAGGGCCAAGGTGGCAGTGGAGTCGTACGACGATCGGATAGATCCGGTAGGGGCGTGCGTTGGGATGAAGGGCGTTCGAATCCAGGGGATAGTGCGAGAGCTGAGGAATGAGAATATCGATGTGATAGGGTATACGACGAATACGCAGCTCTTCATAGCGCGATCGTTAAGCCCCGCGCAGATTACCTCGATTCGCATTAATGAGGAAGAGAAGCATGCCGATGTCATGCTGCCGGGCAAGGAGGTGTCGTTGGCAATAGGAAAAAACGGCTATAATATCCGTTTGGCGAGCGATTTAACCGGCTATAAGATTGATGTGTTTAGGGATTCGGAGCCGGCTGGGGAAGAGATAGAGGATGTGATGCTCGAGGAGTTTTCAGATGTGATCGATGGTTGGGTGCTCGACGAGTTGCGTAAAATAAATTGCCGCACGGCGCAGAGCGTGCTGGAGCTTCCGAAAGAAGAGATCATGCGTCGGGCCGATTTGGAGGAGAAGACAGTGGATGAGGTTCTTCGCGTGCTACGCAGTGAGTTTGAAGAGGACTGATCGGTTGATACTTGCGGTGAATGCATCGTTTGGAGAGGAGTTAGGTAAACATAGTAGTTGTGGTATATGGCAAAAGAGCAGGAGAAGAGCGAGCGGCTGAGTAAGGCAATGCGGGAGTGCGGCATTGGGCGGGATACGGCGGTAGCATTCTTACGCGGCAAGGGCGTGGATATTGAAGATAGTCCGAATGCGAAGATAAGCATGGAGGCGTATCAACTTCTCTTGAAGGAGTACGGTGTGAGCCCGGTGAGCATTGAGAAGGCAGATAGGAAGGCGAAGAAGCAAACGGTGCTCCAGACCGTTGGTGATGCCTTGGGGCTCCAGCCGGAGGCGGTGAAGCCCGATGTTGCGGCATCGGAAGTGAAATCGGATGTGGTCGAGGAGGTTGAGAAGCCGAAGACACCGAGCGGTCCAAAGGTTCTGGGCAAGATAGATGTGGAGAAGAAGCGTCCTGCCAAGGGGCGTGCGTCGACATCTTCCGCATCGAAAACAGATTCCGCCAAGAAGGCGAAAAAGGAAGCCGCGGCAGGAGAAACGGCTTCAGAATCGGCAGAGGCCGTGGTATCTCCGCATGAGGAGCCGGTGGTCGCTGTGGCTGAAGGTAAAGAAGGTCGAGTTGGTCCGTCAGAGGAAGCTGTTTCTATAGCAGTTAGCACGGAGCAGGAGAGTAAGCCTGCGGATGTGATTCCGGAGGCTGAACCTGCGAAGGCGGCTGTAGTTGAGGCGGTAAAGGAGCGTGATGATGAAAATTCTTCACGTTTGCAGCGTGAGGTTACCACTTCGAAAGGCTCTTCGGATCGTTCGTTGAAGCAGGATGATACGGAGAGGAGTCATGCGGCCGCTCCACGCGAGGAGCAATTAACGGATCCTGTGGATTCGCACCGTTTGCGTGGCCCGGTGCTGGTGAGCAAGATGGAGCTTGATGCGCATGGGAATCCAGTTGCAGCGAAACGACGGGAGCCGGAGCCGGTGGTTGAGGAGTTGATGCCGACGGAGGGTGAGGTAACGGCTACGGTTGCGCAGCAAGCGGAGGACGAAGTAGAAAAACCGGCCGTTCCGCAGGGGACTTTCAAGGTATATGGTGCTAGCCGGCCGGGGGAGAACGAGATATTTCGACCGCACGAAGTTAAGCTGGAGGGCCCAAAGGTTGTGGGGAAGATAGATTTGCCGGTGGAACCAGTACGTGGTAAACGTAAGCCAGAAGCTAGCGCAACGCCGGGGGGTGCGTTGCAGAAACGGCGAAGGCGTAAGCGGATTGTGTCGGAAGGTTCCGGCGTGCCGCAGCAGAGGGAGGGTCAGCAGCTACAACCGAAATCGAAGCAGCAGGTGCCCACTGCGCCCCGCCCGTATAAGAAGGCTCGGCCGCAGCGCGTTGTGGAAGTTCCCCAAGAGATTTCGATGGAGGACGTGGAGGAGAAGCTCAAGCAGACGCAGGCGCGGATAGCGTCGAAGCGGTCGAGTTCGCTTGCGAAAGGGGCAAAGATGCGTCGCGAGCATCGTAACATAATGGAGGCGAAGCGAAAGCAGGAGCAAGAGTTTGCTGAGCAGGAAAAGAACCATTTGAGGGTGAGTGAGTTCGTGACGGCCAACGAGCTGGCAGGGCTGATGGATGTGCCGGTTACGAAAGTTATAGAGGCCTGTATGAACATGGGCCAGATGGTGTCGCTCAACCAGCGACTGGACGCGGAGACGCTGACTTTGGTGGCGGATGAATTTGGGTACGAGCTGGAGTTTGTAGAGGCAAAAATAGATTTACGTGGAGATGCCACGGAGGATAGGCCGGAGGATTTGGAGCCGCGCCCCCCGATATTTGTGGTGTTAGGGCACGTGGATCATGGGAAAACGACGCTTTGCGATACGATACGTAAGTCGAATGTGACGGAGAGTGAGGCTGGAGGCATTACGCAGCACCTCACGGCCTATTCGATAGCAATAGGAGAGCGTCGGGCGACCCTGATAGATACGCCGGGCCATGAGGCCTTCACGGCGATGCGTGCGCGAGGCGCGGAGCTTACGGACGTGGCGATTATAGTGGTGTCGGCGGAGGATGGACTGATGCCCCAGACGTTAGAAGCGATGTCGCAGGCGAGCCTTCAGAACGTTCGTATCGTTTTTGCGATTAATAAGATAGATAGCCCAAAGGCGGATCCAGAGAAGGTCAAAGAGGAGCTTTCGCAGCATAACTACCTTGTTGAGGATTGGGGAGGGAAGTATCAGTGCCAAGAGATTTCAGCGAAGTACAACAAGAATGTGGATTTGCTGCTTGAGAAGGTTCTACTGGAGGCAGATGTTATGGGGCTGCAAGCGAATCCGAAGCGTAAGGCGGAAGCGCTAGTGTTTGAGTCGACGGTTGATAAGGGGCGGGGAAATGTGGCCTGGATATTAGTGCAGAATGGTACTCTGCGTAAGGGTGATAGCATAGTGGCGGGCGGGTACTATGGTCGCGTGAAGGCGATGTACAACGATAAGGGAAAGCCGGTGACGAGCGCTGGGCCCTCGACGCCTGTGCAGGTGATAGGCCTTAATGGGGCTCCGCAGGCGGGCGATGTATTTAGGGCAGTGAAAAACGACAAGGAGGCGCGAGACATTGCGAGTAAGGTGACGAATATCCGCCGGGTGCAGGAGATGCGTTCGCGGAAGCATATTACGCTTGATGAGATAGGTCGCCGCATTGCTATAGGGAATTTTCAGGAGCTCAATCTGATTGTCAAGGGAGACGTTGATGGGTCTGTGGAGGCGTTGAGCGATTCGTTGATAAAGCTCTCCACGGAGGAGATACAGGTGAATGTTATTTCGAAGGGAGTTGGCCAGATTACGGAATCGGATGTGACGATGGCGGCAACTTCCAACGCGGTTATAATTGGCTTTCAGGTGCGACCGTCGGGACACGCGAAGAAGATGGCGGATGCAGAGCAGATAGATATCCGGTTGTACTCCGTGATTTACGATGCGATAGAGGAGCTACGGAGTGCAATGGAAGGAATGCTTTCGCCCGAGGTGAAGGAGGAGGTGACTGGTACGGCGGAGGTGCTAGAAACGTACCGTATCTCCAAGGTGGGAACTATAGCGGGGTCTGTGGTGCGCGAGGGGAAAATAAGTCGCGGCAGCAAAGCTCGAATTATCCGAGATGGCATTGTGGTGTACTCGAGCGAACTTTCGTCGTTGAAGCGCTATAAGGATGAGGCGAAAGAGGTGACCTCGGGGATGGAGTGCGGCATAGGGATAAAGAACTACAATGACATAAAGGTGGGTGATATCATAGAGGCGTACGTGGAGATAGAGGTAAAACGCACGTTGTAGGGACTGCGAAAAGAAAAGAGAGCAAACATTTTAGGGTAGTAATGTGTGATTCTTCGCTTTATGCTATATCCCCGATTGATGGGAGGTATGCCGGAAAGACGGTTGCTTTAAGGGATTACTTCTCGGAAGCGGCGCTAATACGCTACCGAGTTATGGTTGAAGTTGAGTATTTGCTGGCGCTGCGTGCGTTGCCGCTGCCAGAGCTCGAAGGCATCAGCGCGGAGCGGCTGCGAGAGCTGTGCGATTTGTACATGGATTTCAAGCCGGAGTACGCAGAGAGGGTAAAGGAGATAGAGAAGACAACCAACCATGATGTGAAGGCTGTAGAGTATTTTCTGAAAGAGCAGCTGGACGCGATGGGGCTTTCGGAGATACGAGAATTCGTGCATTTCGGCCTAACGAGTCAGGATGTGAATAATACTGCGTTTCCCTCCATGCTGCGGGAAGCGACGATGAAAGTGTATTTGCCTCAACTTCGGGAGGTTGTGGGTATGCTTCGCAACGATGCGCTGGCTTGGAAGGGCATACCCATGTTGGCTCGGACACACGGACAACCGGCCTCACCGACCAATTTGGGGAAAGAGATTTACGTTTTTGTGGAGAGGCTCGAGGCGCAGATAGATTTGCTGCGTGAGATACCGTTTTCCGCCAAATTTGGGGGAGCCACCGGGAATTTTAATGCGCATCACGTGGCGTACCCTGAGATTGATTGGGTACGATTCGCCAATGCATTTCTTAGCGATAAGCTTGGGCTTGAGCGTGAGCAGACCACGACGCAGATAGATCATTACGACAATTTAGCGGCAATATTTGATAATATGCGTCGCATAAATACGATTCTGATAGACTTTTGCCGAGATATGTGGACCTACATCTCGATGGGGTACTTCGGACAGGTTGTAGTGCAAGGGGAGGTGGGGTCGTCCGCAATGCCGCATAAGGTCAACCCGATAGATTTTGAGAATGCTGAGGGGAATTTGGGGGTTGCAAACGCCATGTATGTTCACATGGCGAATAAACTTCCGGTGAGTAGATTGCAACGCGATTTGACGGATAGCACCGTGATTCGCAATATCGGCGTCCCGCTGGCGCATTCGATAATAGCGTTTCAGTCGCTAAAGAAGGGACTCAGGCGTATAGCGGTTCATGATGAGACGATTGCAAAAGATTTGGTGGAGCATTGGGAGGTAGTATCGGAGGGGATCCAAACGATTCTTCGTCGAGAACGTTACCCCCATGCCTACGAGGCACTTAAAGATTTAACCCGCACCACCACCCCGCCTCGCCGTGCGGAAATAGCCGCATTCATAGAGACGTTGGAGGTTCCGGAGCGGGTGAAACAAGAGTTGAGGTCGATTACTCCACAGACATATGTAGGTATTCCCCCGAGTTTTAAGTAGCACGGACTATTCTTTTAGCCTATAGAGCCGGATGCGCAATTTAGTGCGGATTTTACGTTTTGTCGTGCCCTATAAGTGGCGGGCCGTGGCGAATGTCTTTTTTAACATTCTATCATCGTTCTTTTCGCTATTCTCGTTGAGCTTTATGATCCCATTTCTGGGGGTGCTTTTCGGTACGGTGGAGAAGGTTTACGAGCGGCCGAGCTTTTCACTTTCCGTGAATGCCATTACCGATACGCTATACTACCATATCACGTGCGTGTTGGATCGTTACGGCAAAGAGATGGCGTTGCTCTACGTGGTATCGTTTGTGCTAGGGGCTTCGCTGCTGAAGAATCTTTTTGCATACGTTGCGCTATGGCATCTTTCGCCCCTTACGGCGGGGGTTGTGAAGGATTTACGCAATGCGCTGCATCAGAAAGTGCTATCGTTGCCTTTAGGGTATTTTACCGAGGAGCGGAAGGGGGATATTATTAGCCGCATGTCGAACGATGTGAATGAGGTAGAGTATTCTGTAGTGCGATCGCTCGATATGCTATTTCGCGACCCCATTACAATCATAGTGCATTTGGCTGGTTTGCTTTTCATAAGCCCCTCTCTGACGCTTTTTGTTTTTCTGTTGCTTCCGGTGTCGGGGTATGCAATTGGTCGAGTAGGGAGAAATCTGCGCAAGCAGTCGACGGCCTTGCAAGCGAGCCTAGGCAATATTTTCTCTTACATCGATGAGACGCTTGGCGGCGCACGAATTATAAAGGCATTCAACGCGCAACGTAGAGTTCATGATCGTTTTTACCGCGAGAACCAAAGGTTTGCGAGTCTTAACGTCAAGATAAACCGGCGGCGAGATATGGCGAGTCCATTAAGCGAATTTTTGGGTACAGTTGTGATGGCAGTGGTGCTTTGGTTTGGGGGTAGGCTGGTTTTCATTGGGAGTGGAGGTCTGACCCCCGAGGCGTTGATAGGATTCATGGCGCTGTTCTACATGATCCTCAATCCGGCAAAGTCATTCTCAACGGCCTACTTCAACGTGTTAAAGGGAGGAGCATCGGCCGATCGGATAATGCAACTATTGGAGGTTGAAAATCCGATTAAATCGCCCGCAGCCCCATTGCCTCTGAATGGTTTTAAGGGGAGTATAGAGTATCGAGATGTTTGCTTCGCGTATGGGAGTAAACCGGTGGTGACGGATGTGTCTTTTACCATAAAAAAGGGGCAAACGGTGGCGTTGGTAGGGCAGTCGGGTTCGGGGAAAACGACATTGGCAGATCTACTACCCCGCTTTTACGATGTGCAGCTTGGTGCGATACTGCTTGATGGGCATGACATTCGAGAATATGGCGTGATGGAACTGCGGGCACTCATGGGTAATGTGAACCAGGAGCCGATTCTTTTCAACGATACGTTCTATAACAATATAGCTTTTGGGGTGGAACGAGCGACGCTGGAAGAGGTGGAGCACGCTGCGCGAATTGCCAATGCACACGATTTCATTATGGCTACCCCTGATGGGTATCATTCCAATATAGGCGATAGGGGATCGAAGCTGAGCGGGGGCCAGCGGCAGCGTTTGAGCATAGCGAGAGCGATACTTAAGAATCCGCCGATTATGATTCTGGATGAGGCGACCTCCTCTTTGGATACGGAATCGGAGCGATTGGTGCAGGAGGCGCTGGACAATTTGATGCGCGAACGTACTTCGCTGGTGATAGCTCATAGGCTTTCCACCATAGTCAACGCGGATCAGATATGCGTGCTTAAAGAAGGGCGCATCGTGGAAAGAGGGCGCCATGCGGAGCTGCTCGCCTTGGGCGGGGAATACGCGAAACTGTGCAGCTTGCAGGGGTGGTAATTTAAGATGAAGATGGGGTGGTTGTTTGGAGAGACGAACTGCAGTCCTTGCGGTTCCTGCTTGAGGTGTCGGGTGAGCGTGAAGCGCCGGGCAAAGCTCCATTCTGGGGTGTTGGCTTACGTGGCGAAGTGATTTTATTGTATAACGAGGAATCATATTGGCGTATTGTATAATTGCATTAATTGTTTGCCCTTTAGTTCTTTAGGTTACTGTAATGTTTGTATATTTGCGTTAGCGTTAGTGAAACTAAAAATGAGAAGGCCTTTGCATGAATTTTATTTTTTTATGGAGTGCAAGCGTTGTTTTTGCACTGCTATCCTCGAGTTCGGTAGAAAAAGCCCGGGACACTGGTCCTTATCCTCAGAGGATATGCATGGGTAGACCGGAGTATTTGTGCGGTGCGAAGATATTCGCTCGGTGCTGTTTGATGTCGGTTGGGCATACGCTATGCGTACCAGGGGATATAGAAGAGGATCGAGCGGTGATTAGTGGCTCTGAAGTGAGCCTTACCCTCTCTTCCAATGATAGCTGCGTGTTGGTCACATGGCATTCTTCGCAGTGCGTCAAGGGGAGGTGCATCGTGGCTTATTCACTATTGGGGTATGAGTATTACCGCCAGCATGTTCGAGATGGGGTTACGATGGCGGTTGTAGATACGCGCCAATTGCTTTCTGGTATCTATGTATTGCGCTTGGAAACGCAGGAGGGACGTCCGCTCGGTTATGCCCGTTTGGTTGTGGCGCATGGGCAGGAGGAACGGTCATGAGATTCTAAAATACTGACAAAATGCAGCGTGCATGTTGTCAGCCAATATAACTTAAGGGCGTGTTGAAGCCGGTGTCAACGGTGGATTAGGTTAGGCCGTCGTACTAAATATGCTATTTGATTGGAGCAAAGGTACCTCTCACTTAGAAATATTTTGGTCGGTTTCGTCATGATTATCCTTCGCGGTGACGAAATAGGGAGCGGCCTCTTCGGCAACAAGATAGTTGTGTATAGAGATAGGAACTTGGTAGTTGAAAATATCAGACACGGGGACCCGCTGATAGTTACTGTTCAGCTCATAACGAGCGGATTGAAGCTGCACGATGTGGAAGCGGATGAAGAGTTCCTGATGGCTCAGGAGCTGACGAATTTCGTCGCTGCTTTGGATAAGCGAGTAGTCGTGGCCAATCATGTCCACGACCTCTTGCTGCCGCATGACATCATCGATACTCATGCGCTGAGATACCTCAACAAGCGGGAATTGGTAGAGAGAGTTCCAGATGTCTTTTCCTTCGCGCCGTTCGATGTAGGTGCTGTTTCGAAACCGGATCATAAAGAAGTGAAAGAATCTCGTACGTAGCTTAAGCGTTCGTTCCTTGGTTGGGAGTTGGAGTTGAAGATTATTCGCCTCTGCGTAGCATAGAGAAGGGAAAGGGCATTGGGCGCAGTTGGGCATAGTGGGGATGCATTGGAGCGCACCAAAGTCTATAAGAGCTTGGTTATAGATATGCGGTTGGGAGCGATCCATCATTTCGGTGCATAGTTCTCGGAATATTTTCTTCCCGGTGGCTTTCCCTGGTGATTCAAATATTCCGAAGATGCGTGCGAGGATGCGATACACGTTTCCGTCGATGGCGGGCACGGGCTGGTGGAAAGCGAAGCTGGCGACGGCCCCGGCGGCGTATGGGCCGAGGCCGGGGAGTTGAAGTAACTCTTCGTAGGTAGATGGGATTTGCCCGTTGTGCTTTTCCATGATTATTTTTGCGGCTTTGTGAAGGTTGCGCGCTCGCGTGTAGTAGCCGAGTCCTTGCCAAACTTTCATGACCGCATCGATTGGCGCATCCGCGAGGTCTTGGACGGACGGAAAGGTACGAGTAAAAGTTAAGTAGTAGTCTAGCCCCTGCGCTACCCTCGTTTGTTGTAGGATGGCCTCGGAGATCCAGATGAAATATGGGTTATCCGTTTCACGCCAAGGTAGGGAGCGTCGATGAACCTGATACCAAGCAATTAGTTCACGTGCGAAATTTAAGGAAGGTGAAGTGAAGCGAGGAGTCATTGCTAAAATTCAAATTGCAGGATGAGGTGGAGCGTATTGTTGTATTGCCCATGGCGTTGCCCTAGGATGTCATCGGGTGTACCGCGTATAGGTAAAACGGAATATGAGAAGCCGCCCCTTGCTGCCCAGCGCGGGAGGAAACGCCATTCGAGGGCTGCGATAGCAGCTATTTCATAGCGTTTAGGCGCTAACCTAAAGGATTTGTCGAGAGCGCCGAATGCATTTCGTTCTTTCCATGAGATTAGGTATCCGCATTCTAGGCCGATCCCCACGGAGAAACGTTCGAGAAAAACGTATTCTACGCATATGGGGAGTTCAATGTAGTGTAGCGTAAATGAGTAGCTTGTAAATTCTCTGGTTTCGTTTCCTTGTATCTTTTCAGTGTATCGGCTGCCCTTACCTGCGTAACGAAGTTCTAGGCGTAGATTCCAGTTAGAACGACTGAATGCGTAGATGCCCCAAAGCCCCGCGATGCCTCCGAGAGCGTGGTAACCGAGGTGTCCGTCCCCATCGACCTTTGAAAGATTGATACCACCGATTGCTCCCCATTTAATATGTTGTTCTGCCCGAGAAAATTTTTCTTGTTCGTGCGCGGCAATCGCATTCAGCAACGAAGAGAAAGCGAGCAAAAGGATAAGAAATGCCCTATAGATTGGCATAAGCTATTTTTCGCAAACGAGAGATGAGAAGCGGCACGCCAATGCTGGCCTTTTCACGTATAACCTCGATTGCGATATTTCCGGCCACGTCCACGGGGCTAGGGTCGACGAGAAAATGAGGGATTGTTGTGGCGGTGTATTGTATTAAACTGGCAGCTGGATAAACGACCATGGATGTTCCTACCACGGCAAATAGATCGGCCTGCTGGGCGATGCGGATGGCCTCTTCGAAGCGTGGAACTGCCTCACCGAACCAGACGATGTGCGGGCGGAGTTGCGCTCCATCCTCGGCCTTTTGCCCCATTTTCAATTCCCAGCCGGAGATGGGGTATATTAGTTGCTCGTTGCGTTCAGAGCGTGCCTTCTTCAGTTCCCCATGAAGATGCAGCACGTGGCTGCTGCCGGCGCGTTCGTGGAGGTCGTCAATGTTTTGTGTTATAATAGCGATGTCGAACCAGCGTTCCGCCTCTGCCAATGCGATGTGGCCGGCGTTGGGAGAAGCTCCAAGTAGCTGTTTGCGACGTTCGTTGTAAAAGGATTGCACGAGTTCGGGGTTACGCTGCCATGCCTCGGGAGTGGCGACATCCTCGACGCGGTGAGTTTCCCATAGCCCGTCGCTATCGCGGAAAGTTTTAATCCCGCTTTCAGCACTAATCCCGGCGCCCGTGAGAACGACCAAACGTTTTTTTTGTGTTTCCATCGTGGGTTTTTAACCTAAAACGGGTCTATCAAGTGTGCACAAAGGTAGGAGTTTTTGCGTAACGCGATTATAGTTTTGCGATGAATGCATGGGGGCAACCTTGTTTGAAACTGTTAACTTTGCGTGTTCGTAGATACAAAAAAGAAAACGGATGGGAAGTAACCGTGTGTATCCCAGAGATTTTGAGCAGAAGATAGGTTTTGCGGTAATTAGGGAACAAATTGGGGCATTGGCACTCTCGGAAAAGGGGCGGGAGGGGGTTATGATGTCGCAATTTAGCAGCGATAAGGTATACGTTTCAAGCGTTCAACACCGTTTAAGTGAGTTTAAAACGATTTTGATGCTTGATGCTCCGTTTCCGGCTGAGGGTTATGGAGATGAGAGTGAAGCGCTGCGCCGTTTGCGTTACCCGGACCAGAGCCTGTTACTAGAGGAGCTGCATCGTATTGGGCAGGCACTGACTGCGCTTACTGCCATTCAACAATATTTTGAGGCGCGCGATGGTTACCCTGCGCTAGGGGCATTGGCATCCTCTGTGCCTTCATTTGCGATGCAGCGAGAAGCGATAGCTCGTATTGTAACCCCTAGCGGAGGGCTTCGTGATGATGCTTCACCCCGTTTGCAACAATTACGGTCGCAGATAAGCGCTCGAGAGGAGAACATTGCGAGACGTTTATCTGCGATACTTTCGAGCGCGCAGCGGGAGGGGATGTCGCCAGATGGAGCCAGCCCTACTCTACGAGGAGGGCGGCCGGTCATTCCTATCTTGGCTACCTACCGGAAACGATTCGCAGCCGTAGTGCAGGACCGTTCCTCCACGGGTCAGACCCTTTACGTAGAGCCCTACGAGGTGATAGAGATACAGAATGACATTGACGATTTGCGTCAGGCCGAGCAGGAGGAGATAGTTCGGCTCCTTAAAGAACTTTCGAACATGCTGCGTCCTGATGCGCCGACGTTGATTGAGGCGATGCAAATTTTAACGCAATTTGACGTGCTTCGAGCCAAGGCGCTGTTTGCTGTAAGGGTTGGAGGCTCTATGCCGATACTGGTTGACACTCCCACGCTTTATGTACGAGAGGCGCATCATCCGTTGCTGTTGCAGACCCTCCGCCAGCAGGGAAGGGAGTGTGTGCCGCTTACGGTAAGTTTGGGAACGGAGGGGCGTATTCTTATTATATCGGGACCAAATGCTGGAGGAAAGTCGTTGAGTTTGAAAACTGTTGCCACAGCTGTTTACATGCTTCAATGCGGGTTTCTTCCCTTGGTGGGTGAAAATAGTGAGATGTGCCTTTTCAGCGATCTTCTCATAGACATAGGCGATGCACAATCTATAGAAAATGATCTTTCGACCTATAGCTCGCATCTTCTCGCGATGCGATACTTTTTGGAGCATGCCACTTCGAGGTCATTGTGCCTGATCGATGAGTTTGGTGCTGGGACAGATCCCCTAGCGGGAGGCGCCATAGCTGAAGCGATTCTTGAAAAGTTGTTGTCATCGATGACGTTGGCGATAATAACCACGCACTATTCCAATCTTAAGGGGATGGCATCGAAATACGTGGGGATAATCAATGGTGCAATGCAGTTTGATATTAGCACAATGCGGCCGCAGTATCGGCTGGAGATTGGTTCACCGGGGAGCAGCTACGCATTTGAGATTGCGCATCGAATGGGCTTACCCGCTGACGTTACGCTGCGGGCTGAAGAAATAGCGGGAGAAGATTACATTAATCTTGAGCGTCAGCTTCGGCAGGTGGCAAAGGATAGGCGATACTGGTTACGGAAACGAGAGGAGATGCGCCGAAAGAGCCAGGAGACTCAGCGGTTACAGGAAAGGTTGAGCGCTGAGAATGATGCGGTGAAGGAGCGTCAGCGTCAGATAATCGAGAAGGCTCGTGTAGAGGCGCGAACGATTCTTCGAGAGAGCAATAGGATTATAGAGCAAACGATACGAGAAATTAAAGAGAAACAGGCCGAAAGCAGCGCGACTAAAGCGGCTCGAGTTCGTCTTGCGGAGCATTCCGCAGCGAATGATGATGAGTTAGCTAAGGTTGAGTTACCTGTTACGACGACGGGTTTGGGTGAGGAAAATGTAACTAGAATTGTAGTGGGGAGTAAGGTTCGTTTTATGGGTACGGATAGCATGGGGGAGGTGGTAACTCTGAATGCGCATACGGCCGTGGTTTCGCTAGGTCAGATGCTTACGACAGTCAACGTTTCGCGGTTGGAACCAGTTAGTGCGTCGGACTATAGGAAAGCAACGAGAGTGGGATCTTCCCGGACATTGGTCAGCGATGCCGCTAAGGAGATAAACGTGCGGCGCTTGAACTTTAGCGCTCGTATAGATATTAGAGGTTACCGTGGTGAGGAGGCGATATCGGCTGTACAGCAGCTGATAGACGATGCTTGCATAGTGGGACAAAAGCAGGTGAGCATCCTTCATGGAAAGGGTAATGGGGTGCTTCGTGAGCGCATACGCACGGTGCTTCGCGGTATGCCTATCGTGGAGAGTTACGGAGATGCTGCAGAGGATCTTGGGGGGGCAGGTATAACAGAGGTTACGTTGAGTTGATTTTAGCATTATAATTCGGTTTGTAAGCATCTCTAATAGAATGGATTTTGGCGTTTTCGCGAGCATGTTTCGGTTGCCTTTAGGCTGATAATACTTTTTTGGCAGTGGGTGCATGGGTTCAAGAGCCTTTGCGGTGCAACCTGTGATTTAGTGTTAACTTTGCGTGTAGAAATTGTATAATAGCAAAAGTGCTATGAGATTGAGAGAGGTATTGGGTTCGAAACGGGCGCGGTGGATATCGGTGTTGGTAGTGGTAGCCGTGGGAGTGTTAGCCTGGTTTTGGTTTTCTCGCGAGGATGGGAAGCGGGCGATATACGCAGAAGTGCAGGAGGGTCCTTTTACGGTGAGCGTAAAGGTTACCGGAGAGCTCGAAGCAGTGAGGAGCGAAAAGATAGATGCGCCTGCCGATCGTATGCAGTCGCGTTGGCTTAGATTAAGCAATGTGACGATAAAAGATTTGGTTCCAGAAGGGACGATAGTTGATTCTGGTGACTTCGTAGCACTACTCGATAAAGAGGTGTTGAGCAACCAAATAAAAGTCACGGAGGATGATGTAGACAAGATGCAACAGCAGTATCTCAAGGTTCAGCTAGATACGACCTTGCAGTTGCGCACGCTTTCCAATTCACTGCTGAACATGAAATTTGATGTAGAAGAGAAAGAGCTTATTCTAGAGCAGTCTAAATATGAGCCTCCGGCAACGATTCGGCAGGCGCAAATAAATCTAGACAAAGCTAAGCGGGCGTATATTCAGGCGCAAAATGACTATGAGCTTCGACGTAGGCAATACAAGGCAAATATGCGAGAAGCGGCACTAAATCTGCAAACAGAGTTGCGTAAACGCGAAGAGATGCGTGGGCTTCTCAAGCTATTTACCATTCGAGCGCCAAGACGCGGAATGGTGGTTTACTATAAGCAATGGGGAAATGAGAAGCGCACGGTGGGGTCCACGATATCACCGTGGGATGTTACGATAGCCACGCTTCCAGATTTATCAGAAATGAATTCGAAAACGTATGTTAGCGAGGTGGATGTCAGTAGGATTCGTTGCGGTCAGGAGGTGCGAATAGGGGTGGATGCCTTTCCAGATAGGGTCTACGCGGGGGTCGTAACCCAGGTGGCCAACATTGGAGAGCAGAGTCGGACGAGCGATAGTAGAGTTTTTGAGGTAATGATACGGCTTAATCAGGTTGACTCGCTCATTCGCCCCTCGATGACTACAAGTAACGAGATTATTATCTTGCAATACGATTCGGTTCAGTTCTGCCCGTTAGAGTGTATTTATGCGAACGATACGGTCATGTATGTGTATACGGTGTCGGGGCAAAGGCATCAGGTTGAGGTGGGAGCGAAGAATGATACGCACGCAGTGGTGCGCGGGCTTTTGACGGGTGAAAAGCTCTATCTGAGCCAACCAGAGGATGCGGAACGGTTTCGCTGGGTGCCCCTGTCAGCAGCGGAGAAGTAGCTATGATTTTTATAGGACGTTACCTCCATGATATTGAGATAGCGGTAGAGGCTATACGGGGCAATGCGCTAAAATCGATGCTGACGGCGTTAGGTATAATTTTCGGCGTTGCGGCGGTGATTAGCATGCTTGCGATTGGCAATGGTGCGCAGAGAGAGATCTTAGAGCAGATGAAGATGGTAGGGGCGAATAATATAATAATAAATGCCGTGCAGGAGCAAACCGGAGGGACCGAGGTGAGGAGTGGAGAGGAGCGTTCGGATAAAGTCGGTGGAACGAAAGGCGGCGCGGGTTTAACGGTACGGGATGTAGAGGCTATTCGCGGAGTGTTGCCCTCCGTGTCGCACATGAGTCCGCAGGTAGTATATCGTGGCCAGTTGCAACGCGATGGAGTGCAGATGGAGGGTGCGGCGTTTGGGGTGACAAGCGATTATTTCCATATATATAACTTGCCCTTAGCGAAGGGGGCGCTTTTTTCATCGGTGCATGAAACGTATGGGACAGCGGTTTGCGTTATCGGAGCGAATGTGCGAGCGCGTCTGTTTGGAACGGTGGAACCGATAGGTCAGCAGCTGAAATTTGGGCGGGTGTGGTATCGGGTTATTGGGGTTTTGGCGTATGCAGAGGCTGTGGCCTCAGGAAATGAATCGTTGGGTGTCGCAGCCTATAACGACAATATTTATATCCCTATACGGACGCTTATGTTGCGCTACTCGAGCCGAGGTACTGCGACGCAGGAGCCGGTTACGAAGGAGGAGAAACGACAAACTGGGGTTACCGGCTTTGATCGGATTGTGGTGCAGGTTGCGGATGCAGATGAGATGTATGCGACGAAAGAGATTTTAAGTAGATTATTACTGCGTCTGCATCAGGGTGTTAATGATTTTTCGGTGATTATTCCAGAGCAGCTTCTTAAGCAGCAACAACGTACGCGCGATATATTCAATCTGGTGTTAGGTGCAATCGCGGGAATCTCGCTTCTTGTGGGTGGGATAGGGATCATGAATATTATGTATGCCACGGTGATGGAACGCATTAAAGAGATAGGGACCCGTTTGGCCATAGGGGCAAAGCGTAGCGATATAGTAGCGCAATTCTTGTCTGAATCGGTGCTGATTAGCGTAGTGGGAGGGTTGATTGGAGTAGGACTCGGAGTGGTTCTCTCAAAGCTAATCACCCATTTTGCCGATATCGAGACTGTTGTAACTTTTGGTTCAATCGTGCTGTCGTTCGGAGTGTCGGCTGCGGTTGGTGTTATTTTTGGTTTTTCTCCTGCACGTCGTGCTGCCCGCCGCAGCCCGATAGAATCGCTTCGCTATGAATAAGGTTTCAAGCTTTTTCCCATCCGTGCCCTTCAGGGCGTTTGTGGTTGCAAGAATTAAATACGCACTGTGTGCCCTGCTCCCGCTCTGCATTGTGGAGATGGGTGTTGCGCGACCAGGTGCCTCTACTATCATGGCGGAGGCCTCGCTTTCCGGAGAGCAGCTGACAGATACTCTCGTGGATGTGGGTGCTGCGCGAAAGTCTCAGGAGTTGACCTTAGAAGAAGCGTTGCAATTGGCGAGAGACTATTCAGCGCAATCGCTTTTAGCAAAACATCGTTTTAGGGCTTCCTACTGGCAGTACCAGTCGTATAAAGCGGAGTTTCTTCCGTCACTACAGCTAGCAGGCAATCTACCTGATTTTAATAAGCGCCTGGTGCGTTACCAGCTTGCGGATGGGTCATACCAGTACATATCGGAATACTCCAACAATATGGGGTTGTCTCTTTCCGCAAATCAGCGTATTGGGTGGACAGGGACGTCGATATTTGCCACAACTAGTTTGGAGCGTACCGATATATTTGGGGAACGGAGATCATCGGAATATATGGCAGTCCCCTTGCAAATAGGCGTGCAGCAATCGATATTTGGAGTGAATGAGTTGAAGTGGAAAAAACGTATTGAACCGTTGGTGTACGAGGAGGCGCGTCGAACGTACCTCACAGATTTGGAACGCATTTCGCAGGAGGCCTCCGATCTGTTTTTCGAATGTATCCTATCCGAACAGCGGTTAGCGATGGCGAGATTGAATCGTGCGAATGCGGATACGCTATATAAGATAGCCTTGGGGCGCTACAATGTGGGAACTATTGCGGAGAACGATGTATTACAGATGGAGTTGAATTACTTGAATGCGATGCAATCAGTAAATGCGAGCGAGGTGGAGTTGAAGCTACAGCAGTTTCGTTTGGTGAGCTACCTTGGTCTTAACGATTCGCTAGATTGGCATCCCGTGGTGCCAAGAGAGTTTCCTATAGCTGAGATTTCGTTAGACGCAGCCCAGGCCCATGCGGAAACTGCGCACCCAGATATGATAGCCTACTTGCGTCAAGAGCAAGAGGCAAAGCAGAGGGTGGCCCAGGCGCAGGAGGCTAGAGGCTTCGCAGCGAATTTGCGAGCTTCCTTCGGTCTGACGCAACGGGCCACGACGTTGCCAGAGACATATAAGGACCCTCTCTACCAGTATGGTGCTAGATTGGGGATTACGGTGCCAATCCTTGATTGGGGAAAGGGCAAGGGGCGAGTAAAAATGGCGCAGTCGAACCTAGAGATGACACAGACAACCATAGCTCGCGCCAAGATGGAGTTTCAGCAAAATTTATACGTGCAGGTGATGCGTTATAACCAGCAGCGGGATCAGCTGGCCTTGGCGGCTAAAGCAGATACCATCGCCCAGAGTAGGTATTACATAGCGAAGCAACGTTTTTTGATAGGGAAGATTGATGTTTTAACGTTAGATGATGCACAGCTAGCGCGGGATAATGCTCGTACTGCCTATATTCGTGCAATGCAATCGTGCTGGAGCGTGTATTTTGGCCTTCGACGACTTACGCTTTTCGATCCGCTTTCTGGGAAGGAGCTGAAGATGGAGCTGGAGGCGTTAGTGAAGTGATAAGGAGGAATATTTCTAAGGCATGCGATGGGTGATTAGTCTATGGAGTTTTGCTTAGGCGGCAATGAGTTTCAGGATGAGTATTGGTGTGTGTGTCTAAGGGATGAGAATTGTACCGTGTTTGTCACTGGAGTCACTTTGCGCAGGAGTTAGAGTTGGCTAAGTGTGCGGTAAAGACGTTTACGATAGCTATGCAAGTTGCACGCTGAGCGAATTAAGGTGGGGACTGTGCGGCTGCGGTGGTACTATCTGTTACTATAGTGACAATTTATTTGGATAATGGTTACCTTTGCGAATAGGAGAACTCGAAAGGGAGAAGCGATATGAAATATGATGTTGTGGTTATAGGTGCTGGTCCTGGAGGCTACGTTGCAGCCATACGAAGCGCGCAGCTTGGAATGAGTGTGGCGGTTGTCGAGCGAGAGAATCTGGGAGGAGTTTGCTTAAATTGGGGCTGCATTCCAACAAAAGCACTTCTTCAAAGCGCACACGCCTTTACGGCGGCGCAGCGTGCAGGTGAATTTGGCGTGATGGTGGGTGCTCCGTTGGTCAATGTAGCGCGGGTGGTAGAGCGGAGTAGAGAGGTGGCAGCTACGATGAGCAAGGGGATTCAGTATTTACTCAACAAGAATAAGGTTGATATAATATCGGGTAGCGGTAAGCTGACAGGCGGTGGTCAGGTGGAAGTGACAGATGGGGAGGGCAAAGCGCAAACGATTAAGGGTAAGCATATTATCGTAGCAACTGGGGCGAGAGTACGTGAATTTCCTTGGTTGCCGATCGATGGTAAACGGGTGATAGGATACCGAGAAGCTCTACTACTTAAAGAGTTTCCAAAGAGTCTGTCGGTAGTTGGTTCTGGTGCGATTGGGAGTGAACTGGCAGAGTATTTCCACTCCTTCGGCGTGGAGGTGACGATAATAGAGGCGATGGATAGGTTGCAACCGCTGGAAGACGATGATGTGTGTAAAGCGATAGGAAGAGAACTCCGCAAGGCGAAAATAAAGACGATGGTAGAAGCGTCTGTGCAGGGGGTGAATGTATCGGAGGAGGGGTGCGTGCTGCGTGTAAAAACGAAGCATGGCGAGGAGGAGGTGTCTTCAGATATGGTATTGGCGGCGGTGGGAATCACCCCGAATGTGGAGAATTTGGGGTTGGAGGAATTGGGAGTGGAGATGGAACGTGGGCGAATAAAGGTGGATAGCTATTTCCGAACCAATGTGGAAGGTGTATACGCGGTGGGGGATGTTGTGCCGAGCGTGTCGCTAGCACACGTGGCTTCGGCTGAGGCGGTGTGTTGCGTTGAGGCTATAGCGGGCCTTTCGCCTTCGCCAGTAGACTACTCGGCGATTCCGAGCTGCACGTATACTAGCCCTGAGGTGGCATCGGTAGGACTGAGAGAACGGCAAGCTGTAGAACAGGGGATAGAGATAGTCGTTGGTAGTTATCCATTTACGGCATCTGGCAAAGCGACGGCGATGGGAGCGCGGGAAGGATTTGTGAAACTTATCTTCCGGAAGGTAGATCATAGGCTCGTGGGAGCGCACATAATAGGTGCTATGGCAACAGAAATTATCAATGAACTGGCGTTGGCACTTAAGCAGGGCATGACTGCTGAGCAACTGCATACGACAATTCATCCTCACCCCACTTTGGGAGAGGGAGTGATGGAGGCGGCAGGGGCTGCTTTAGGGAGCTGTGTGCACTTGTAAGAGAAATATTTTACATGTAAGGAGAGGAGGAATATCTATGTTGAAGAAGGTGTTGAAAGTGATGGTTGCGCTTGTGATTTTCGGATTTATCTTGAGCGCCGGTGAGGGGGCGGTGTGCGAAGCGGCGCAGTGGAAAAAAGCTCGGAAGACGCAAGAGAAGGTGTATGATGTGAGTGGTTTTACGGGGGTGAATAATAAGTTGCAAGGGATTGTGGAGGTGTCGCAAGGTGCTACTTTATCGGTGCGAGGTGAAAGCAGCTTTGAGGGTCTATTGGACGATTTATCTTTGGAAGTCCGTCAGGGGATTCTCGTGGTAGATGCAAGTGCGGAAGTGCGTAAAGAGATGTCCTCGCTGCGTAGCTTCCCCGCATTTAGACTGCAGGTTACCTTGCCACGTATAGAGGTGTTGCAACTCGGGGGAAGCGGTGATATGCGAGTTAAAACCGACATTGAGACAGAAAGGATGTCAATAGCGCTAACGGGGAGTGGAGAGATTCATACTCAAGGATTGAGGAGTAGCGGCAGGGTTGATGTGACGTTGAGCGGGAGCGGTGATATGCAGCTGAAGTCCATATGGGGCAGCGAGTTGACCATTAATCTTTCTGGTAGCGGGGATGTATCGGCTGGGGATTTAGGAGTAGCGAATGGCGTGACGGTGCGCATTAATGGGAGTGGAGATTTACGGGTAGGGAATGTGGAGAGTAGCGAACTTACTTTGGGTCTTTCGGGTAGCGGAGATCTTAAGGTTGGACAAGTGAAAACGAAAGCTTTTGTGTCGATGCAACTTTCGGGTAGTGGAGATATGAATGTTGGAAATGTGTTGGGAGAAACGCTGCGTATGGGAATAAATGGGTCTGGAGAGGTTAATGTGTCGAGCGCGGAAGTGGCGAAGGTGGAAGCCGATCTTTCTACGAGCGGAAGCATTAAAGTTGGAGGAGGAAAGAGCGACCAGAGTGAGGTTAGGCTATCGGGGTCAGGCGACATAGACCTATTGAAGCATACTTCAGGGAATGCGAATGTAAGGGCTGTAGGGTCGGGAGACGTTGGGTTGTGCGTCACAGGAGAAGTGAGTTTGGAAGGGAGTTCAAGTACGGCTTCAATCACTATTACGGGTGGAGCGAGGATAGCGGGAGATAGGGGGTTGTCCATCAACGTGAAGTAGTGGATGAAAGAACAAATCGATGTAGAGCACCTGCAGCGGCTAACGTTAGATGCGATAGCCGCTGCTCTGTCTGCCGGTGAGGTTGTTATGGATTTGTACCAAGAAACTGCGGAAGTTGAGGTGAAGTTGAAAGCGGATTCAACGCCACGTACAGAAGCGGATCGGAAAGCAGATGATTGCATACGCAATTCTCTTCTTCGTACGTTTATTCCGCTTTTGAGCGAAGAGGGTAGGGAGGTGTATTACGATGAACGTAGGGATTGGGATTATTTTTGGCTTGTTGATCCGTTGGACGGTACGAAGGAGTTTATAAATACTAGTGGAGAGTTCACGATTAATATAGCGTTAATTGAGAATGTCGAAGCGATTGTGGGCGTAGTGTTTGTGCCGGTACAGCAAAAGCTGTACTATGCCGTACGCGGTGAAGGATCGTTTTGCGTGGAGAAGTTCGGAGTACAAACCCATCTAGAGGGAGTTTCTTGGGCGGATTTGCAGAAACAGTCGCAGAGGCTTCCCCGTGTTAAAAGGGGGCCGACAGAGTGGCAACAGGAATTTGTCGTGACGACGAGCAGATCACATTTGGCAGAACGGACGAGAGAGTATGTCAAGAAGTTGTCGTCGATGTTTCCTAAGATTCGAGAGGTGGAGTGCGGTTCTTCGTATAAGATGTGCATGGTTGCGGAGGGGACTGCTGATTTGTATCCTCGAGTGACGGCTACGCGGGAGTGGGACACGGCGGCGGGCCAAGCGGTTGTGGAGATGGCAGACATGGAAGTTGTAGATTTCACGCACTTTGGACGTCTCTACTATAATAAGGAGAGCATGGTGAATCCCTCTTTTGTGGTACGCCCGAAATTTTTGACGATACCAAAGCTAAGTCAGATTGAATTTGAGTAAGTTTTTTGTTTTCATGCCTATAGTGTGTGGACGGCAGGGGATGGGGGCGGATGAGTTTCGTGTATTTCTATCCGCTTTAACCGTCAGTATGATGAGTTTATAGATTTTAGTTTAAAAGGAGGATAACGTGAACGGGATGGATCTGCTGGGGTTGGTAGCGGGGGTTTTTGTGGCGATATCACTGCTAATGCGTAGCATGCGTTGGTTGCGTCCAGTGAACATGGTTGGCTGCGGTTTGTTTGTTGTGTGGGGGGTCTTAGCTGGGGCTACGGGAGTGTGGATGTGCAACGCGGTGGGATTGTTGGTCAACGTGTATCGGTTGTTGGAAATGAGAAAAGGCCACCATCGATGATATCATCGAGATCTCTGATAGATTATTTGACCCATCTGTTCTGTCGCATGGGTTGCCCTTATGGGGATGCTAATGTAGTGTCGGAAGTGCTGGTAGAGGCAGAGCTTCGGGGTATTTCAGCGCACGGTTTGCGTTGGGTGAAGCGCTACTATCAAATGATAGCCGCGGGGCGTATAAAAACGGAACCGAATGTTGGCATTGCGTATCAGACCCCATCTTCAGCGACAATCGATGGAGATAATTGTCTTGGAGCAGTGGCGGCGCATTATGCGATGCGAGTAGCGATTGATAAAGCACGTACTGCGGGGACGGGCCTGGTAGCCGTGCGAGGGAGCAATCACTTTGGAATAGGTGCATACTACGTGTCGCAGGCATTGGAACAGGATATGGTGGGTGTGGCTTTTACCAATGCACCGCCCATCGTGGCTCCCGTGTATAGCACGAGTAGGATGTTGGGGGCGAACCCGATTGCGATGGCTATGCCGGCGCTTCGTAACCCCCCGTTGATAATAGATTTTGCCACCACTGCGTATTCGCAGGAGCAGCTCGAGGAAATGGGACAACGGGGAGATAAGATCTCAGAAGGGGTTTTGCAAGATGCTATCGGTGAAGGGACGAAAGATCCGACGACGTTAGCGCGCGGCGGAGCGATGGTCCCTTTAGGGGGAGATACTGAGCGAGGGGCGCATAAAGGATTTTGCCTTACCTCTCTGGTGGATTTGGTTTCATCTATGTTTAGCGGAGCTGGATTTGGACCATTTGTGCCGCCGCAGGTACCATATCTCCCGGGGCCTCGTCGAGAAGAGGGGCGGGGTGTAGGGCACTTTTTTATGGCAATTCGAACGGATGCTTTTCGTCCTGCTAAAGAGTTTAAGCTGTCGGTCGATGCATGGATTGAAACGTTTCGGAATGCAAAAGGCATCGAAGGAACGTCGGGTGTAGTGATTCCCGGGGAACCAGAGCGCGTACTGCGTGAATTGCACTTGAAAGAGGGACTCGAGTTGACGCAAGATTCGTTCCGGGAGTTGCGCGAGGTGGCGCAGGCTGTGGGTGTAGAAGAGCTGCACGTTGCCAATTAGTACGATTATAGTTTTGTTATAATCGGGAACGACGCTACGGAGAAAAGTGGATGGTAAAGAGTTGGCGCGGTTGGTGTCGAGTATAAATTTGCGTTGTGTCAGCAAAATAAGTGATTCTGTTATGAATAAAGATACACTTCGTTTTTGCTCATTTTCAAATTGTTGCATCGTTCTGATTCCGTTTTATAATTTGACCGCGGCGAGATAATCTAGAGCATTTTAATTTTCTAGTGGTAGTCTGCGCATCGTTTTATGAAATAATTTGTAGTTTTGCGCTGTCATGGTGCCGTTGAAAGGCGGTGAAAAGGGAAGCAGGTGTGAGTCCTGCGCAAGCCCGTTGCTGTGAGTCTCCGTAGAGAAGGGGGAGCCAAGTGCCACTGAGGAAGTAGAATATACGAAACCTTGGGAAGGCGGTCGCCCTTGATGAGGCGAGCCAGAAGACCTGCCATGATGCGTTGGCGTGCTGCACGCTCCCCGCGGATCGGGAGGAGGCGCAAGAAATTGATCTTCAGGCTGCGCGCTGTTGGCGTGTAGCCGTTTCTTCGGTTTCTTCATCTATCCGCCTGCGTGTGGTGTTGGTTTAAGAGTTTAACAGCACCGCTTGCTTGGTGCATAAATTTTTTGAGCTATGCGGATGGTACATTGTTTCTTCGTTTCGCTAGTTTTGTTCTTGAAATTAGCGTGTGTCGCTGCGGTGGCACAAGGTCAAGCTGCCTACTGGTGTTCTGAAGGGAATTTCTCGAATGATTGTGGCCATTTATCATACATTGATGCGCAGGGGAGGCTGCACGAGGATGTGCTGAAAAATGTATACAATGCGAACAAGACATTAGGAATTACGCTACAGTACGCTACGTTTTGCAATGGGAAGATTTACGCGGTGTGTAAACAGAAATATAAAGGGCAGAATAATCGGTTAGTGCGGATAGATCCAGGCTCTTGGACGATAGAGTGCATGGGGAGTGGGACAGTGTTTGACGAGATGGATAACGAGAATCGCACCTTTCATTTTTTAGCTGTAAGCGATAGTGTGGGTTATCTGTCGAGTTCAGATGCTAAACTTTATAGAGTGCGGCTAAACGATCTGTCCGCGAGCTTAGTGCGAGGGATAGGTTGGTTGGGTCTTGAAGGTCGCGAGGTGGGAACAATGGTTCTTTATCGTGGGAAAATCGTGGTTGAGGTTTATGGCCCGAAGCGGGGTTATAGTACCGATGTGTTAGGCCATGAACTGTGGGTTTTGAATGTTGAGAATGGCGAGGTGCTTGGAAAGTTTTCAGCACAGGGGTTATTCAATCAGGTAGTGACACGTGATGGGCGTTTGCTAGCGGTTCGTGTGCAAAAGGGCACGGTGGCCGGTGCGAAGCGTTACGAGCTGGTGCAGCTTGATATAAATAACGTTGGTACGGAGCCTGTTGTGCTGCTGCCGTTGGATGCTAACATTCGGCCGGCGGATTTTCAGACGCAAGTATATAGCTGGTCGCAGGGTTATGTTTTTGCAAGCACAAGGGAGAATAAATTGTACTGGAATGTGGAGAGCGGTTCGTGGGATATGCATAAAATTGCGATGTTGGATTTAGATAATTCTCCGCTCACCCCTACTCTAGTTTATAGTGGGAAAGATAAATTTTATGGCATTACCCGGGAGAATCCGCATGATGGATCGTTATGGGTGAATTTTAATGGTGAGTACGGTCAGCATGACCAATTGGTGCGTCTTGTAAGAGGCCAAGCTGGGAATTACGAGGTCGAGTCTAGATACAAAATGAATGGTAGCTACTATTTCTCCAGCTGCCCTTTCTTTGAGGATCGGCATGCCGCGCAGCTTAAGAATAGTGGTTCCCTACTAGTTCGACCTGGCGAAACGGTGGATCTGTGCGATTATGTCGAAGATGCTGATGGCTTCGCGGCTAGCGTGATATTTAGCAATCCAAGGGTTCTGGCTTCAAAGACGTGGGAAGTGAAAATAGAGGATGGGCATCTTCTCCATGTAGTGACTTGTGATGGCGCTGCAACGCTCTTTGTTGATGCGTGGTCGTCAGGAAAGAGCGCGAAGATTAAGCTGATATTGACCGGAAAGGTTCGGAAGATGGGGCAGGTATCGAAGCTGAGAAATGGGGAAAAGTCGGAAGAAAGGAAGAGTTATTTCGACGCTAGTGGAGATGTTAATGATACGTGCGTTAACGTTATTGCACTTTCGCTTAAAGATGTAGTGCTGAATGGAAAGGGAGAGATAGCAAGGGCTGTAGTTGATAGGAGGTTGAGTCCCATTGTTAGTGAAGGAGATATGAATGCGTCTGCGTTTAATCCCGACAAAGGACTTTACGTTCGGATCGATGTGAAGGGTGCGTGTCCTATAAATTACGATGGCTGCGAATGGAAAAAAGAGTTAATTGATGAGTTGGGGGCTCATTACGTGAGTGGGGAACTCATAGAGGTGAGGTCTGTGATGGATCGTGATGAACAAGAGAAGAACTTTTCTTCGAGGGGTCGAGAGGAGAAGGTAACAGCTTCTAGGGAATTCTTTTTTGTTGGAAGTAACGAAGGGGATGATCTTTATTATGTTGAAATTTCGAAATTTCTGGTGAAGCAGAACCCCTACGCCCCAAAGAAGCTGAATCGAATTTTTCTCGAACCGCTAGCCGATGATGATTATAAGTGGTCTCTACGTGCCAACCGCAGCAGTGGTTATAAAACGTCGAATCTTGACGATAACACTTGGGAGTTGTTCAGCGGTGCGTACATTTTCCCTGAAAGGAAGAATGGGTTCACTGCTTCGGCGTATGCTACGACAGCATCCGTAGTATCCCAGGTTAAAGAATATAAGGTGCAAGGTGAGTTGCATCAGCCAGAAGAGAAGGATGCAACGAGAATAGAATTCCAACCCAATGGTGACGTTACTGTTTCGGCTGTATTTCAGAAGGCTCCCGGTGTGCACGATTTGACGTTAGCCCGCATGGGTGAAGGGAGTTTGACGGTTAAACGGGATGGGAAAGAGTTGCCTAATGGTGCAATTGTGCGCAAAGGAGAAGCCCTGACGATTACCGCAATTGCGGAGAATGGTCTTGCGTTGAAATCGCTGACAGTGAATGGGGCTCCATTCGAGAGCGGGAAAACATTCACAGTGGGCGATGGGAATGTAAAGATTGATGTAGTGTTTGCGAAACTCTATAAGTTAACGGTGGTGCAGGTGGGTGAGGGTTCGTTGGGAGTGATGCGCGGTGCTGAGAAACTATCGGGTGAAGCGAATCTATTTGAGGGTGATGTGCTAACCATTACGGCGATGCAAGGAGAGGGCTATGCCTTGAGAACGCTGACAGTGAATGGAGTATCATTAGAGAGTGGAAAAACGTTTACGGTTGGCACAGAGGATGTGAAAGTGGTGGTAGATTTTGTGAAGGCTCAGAGCGCATTTGTGGAGAGCCAAATGCTCGCTTCTGTGGAGGCACTGCCAAACCCGTGCAGCGATATGCTAACGCTACGCGGCGTTGCGTCAGTAACGGAATGGGCGGTATTCACGACGCAAGGACGGCTGGTGGCAGGCGGTGTTGGGAATGGCAACGATGTAATAGAGATTGCTACGGCCCATTTGGCAGCGGGAGTATACTGCGTGCGGTTAGTGGCTAGTGATGGGGAGAAGAACATAGTTGTAGTGAAGAAGTAGTCTAAAAAGGAAGACTTTATAGATGTATTGTGCGGGAAGGGGGCTCGAACGCATGTATCGTCGAGTCCCCTCCTAATTCCCTTTTCGAGAGGTGCGTGAAGATTTCTTGGTCTGCCTTGCGTTGTTGCAGGTTTGATGGTTATGCATCATAATTGTCGGCTTTAATAATGAGAAAGATATATACAGCTCTATTTGTACTCCTTAATCTACTAGTTGGGTTGGGGCGTGGCTATGCGGTTTCATGCGGAGGGTATCAGAAAACATTTAATGTTAGACAGGAAGGGAAGCCTGTGATATTGGAAACCGCGTTAGTTGCGAATAATCGGGATTCGCTAGAAAAACGAACCTATGCGGAGGTGGATAGTACGTTTCGGCATGGGATTGAAGGAACGGAGAGTCGCCTTCATTCGGTGGTGCAAGCGATAGGGGGCGATATTGATACATCGCTTAGCATTGAAGGCGTACGGGTAGTTGGGCACCGCATAAGGGAGATAATTACACCGCAACGATTGGAGGGGGCAACGCTCAAACGGTTAAATATGCTTTCCGTTGCGGATGCATTACGTTTTTTTTCTGGAGTGCAGATTAAAGATTACGGAGGGATTGGGGGCCTTAAGACGATTAACATTCGTAGCATGGGGAGTGAGCATGTGGGAGTGTACTATGATGGCTTGCAGCTCGGCAATGCGCAGAATGGGCAGGTGGATCTCGGGAAGTACTCAATGGACAACGTGGAGGTGATATCGCTGTATAATGGGCAGAAAAGCGAGATTTTTCAAGGAGCGAAAGATTTTGGAGCGGCGGGTACTATATATATCGAGACTCGGAGACCTCATTTTGAAAAGGGGAAATCAACTAATTTCCGGGTAGGTGCCAAGGTAGGCTCTTTCGGTCTTCTAAACTTCTCAACGCTTGTTGAGCACAAATTGGGTAGTCGCATAAGTGCTTCAATGAACGCGGAGTGGACGCACGCCCACGGACACTACAGATTCCGTTATAAGCGTCGTAATATAGATTGGTCGATAGCTTATGATACGACTGCAATTCGTCAAAATAGTGATGTGAACGCTATAAGGGTTGAGGGAGGCGTTTATGGGATATTACCGGGAGGGAACTGGAAGGTTCGGTTGTACCATTACTCGTCGGAGCGAGGACTGCCAGGTGCTATCGTTAATAACGTGTGGAGAAGGGGTGAGCGTATGTGGGATCGCAACAGTTTCATTCAGGGATTTATTCGCAGCGATGTTACCGGCTGGTATAGGGTGCAGGCGAGCGTGAAGTATGCTTACGACTTTTTGCACTACGTAAATAAGGACCAGCGCATGTTGCAGGTGGATAATAGCTACCGTCAGCAGGAGGCGTATGGATCTGTGGCTAATTTATTTGTCCCTTTCGAGTGGTGGGAGTTATCGCTTTCGTATGATTTTCAATGGAATACGTTAGTAAATCGCAACGAGTCGAGCGATTTACCAATGTATGATTTTCCCTTTCCAACGAGGTATAGCAACTATGTGTCGGCGGCCACCGCATTTGAAAAATGGGGGGTGAAGCTTCAGGCAAGCGTGTTAGGCGTGTTTGTGCTTAATCGTGTGAAGCAGTATTTTCAACCGGCTGATCGGTTGGATTGGACGCCTGCCGTTTTTCTTTCCTACATGCCCTGGGAGGCGTTGGGCTTGAGTCTTCGCGCCTTTTGGAAGCATTCGTTGCGGATGCCAACGTTCAACGACTTATACTACACTGAAATCGGGAATACGCGACTTGAGCCAGAGTATGTCCAACAGTACGATGTGGGGATAGACTGGAGAAAGGAATGGGAACGCGGTGTAGTTCGAAGGGTTACGTTTACCACTGATGCATACTACAATGAAGTGACAAACAAAATCGTTGCCTACCCTAAGGGCCAACAATTCCGTTGGACGATGATTAATCTCGGTTTTGTGAAAATTAAAGGAATCGATGCGATAGGGGAGATAGCGGTGGTACCGTGGGACGTGCTAACGTTCATGGGGAAGTTGCAATATACATTTCAGGACGCGCGCGATTGGACTAACCCTAAGGATGCTTTCTATGGGCATCAAATACCGTACATCGCGTGGCATAGTGGGTCAGCGATATTTGGTGCATCATGGAGGGCGTGGAGCTTGAACTATAGCTTTATATACGTTGGGGAACGCTTTAATCAGCAGGAAAATATCATTTACAACTATACGCAGCCGTGGTACACGCATGATCTTTCATTAGTCTGGGATGGTAGGATTAAGCGGGTAGGGCTCCGCCTGATGGTTGAGGTGTGTAATCTGTTGGGACAGGATTACGACGTTATCCTCAATTACCCAATGCCAAAAACAAACTTTAGAATATCTGTCAATGCTACGTTTTAAATCTTTTACAACGAGTTTTATCGCAGCGTTAGTAATCGTTCTAACGCTTGCTGAGGGGTGTCGTAAGGACGAACTGATAGTCCTTTCTCAAACTACTCAACTTCCTGAGATTCAAGATCTGAAGCTAAGTTACGATTGGCGCAACGCTACGAGGGAATGGGAAGGGATGTATTTGCTCAATGAGGGTAATATGGGTAGTAACAAGTCGACGCTCGACTATCTCGATTTTGCGACCAATAGGTACCATAGGAATATTTACGCTGAGATGAACCCGACCGTGGTGAAAGAGCTCGGAGATGTGGGGAACGATATCAAGATATACGGAAATAGGGTTTACGCAGTTATCAATTGCTCCCACAAGGTGGAGGTCTTAGATTTGCATACTGGGAAGCGGCTGGGCAAGGTGGATATCAGCAATTGCCGCTATATTGCCTTCAAGGGCCGTAGGGCTTATGTTACCTCGTACGTGGGGCCCGTGTCGTTGGACCCTGCGTTAAGCACGCAGGGCGAGATTGTCGCCTTTGATACGGCCACCCTCGCGATTGAGGCGCGCGTCTCTATAGGGCGTCAACCTGATGAGCTTGTGATTGTAGGCGACCGGATATACGCGGCAAATTCGGGTGGTTATACACCGCCAAATTATGATAATACCGTGTCTGAGGTACAGATCTTAAGTGATGGTTCCATGGTCGAATTGCGACGGATACCTGTGGACATCAACCTGTTCCGTATTCGCCACGACCGCTTCGATCGCCTGTGGGTCGCATCACGGGGAGACTACTATGGGCATCCATCACGAATCTTTGTGCTGGAACGAAACCCCCAGAATGGCGGGCTGTACGAAGTGACCGATACAATCAAGGCCTCTTGTCTTAACATCTGCATCCATGAGGATATTCTCTATTTCTATTCGGTGGATTGGAGCTATCTAACTAATTCTAACACAATAACGTATGGTCGTGTAGATATGAAGACTAAGAGGGTGATACCCGGCAATTTTATTACTGATGGTACGGCTGCGGACATAGTGATTCCATATGGTATTGCGGTCCATCCTACGACGGGATTCATTTTTATCACGGATGCGAAGAACTACGTGTCGAGCGGTGATTTACGGTGCTACTCTCCTGAAGGGAAGTTGCTATGGAAGGTAAAAACGGGGGATATCCCGGCGCATATGGCGTTTGTGCCGGCAAAAAAATAGGAAGGGACTAGGAGCTATGAAGAGGATATTGGTATGTGCAGTGCTAGTGGCAGCGCTGTTAATGGTGGGTTGCTATAAGCCCATGTTTGACGTGGAGCACGTGACGGAGGAGCAACTAAACCCCCGCAAGAGCTTTGAAGAGGAATCCGGCAAAAAGCCAAGAACCGATGGTAATCCCTTTATTGATAGAGTGGTGGAGTATTGCCCCGCACCCGGGCAATTCGTTAATACGCTGCCGCTTATCAAGGAGGGAGATCCGATGGATTCGGTGCTAAAACGCTGCACAGAGTGTTTAGCGAACGATGCGCGCACGCTGGTGCACCTCGGTGGTTTTGGAGGGTATATCTCTTTCGCGTTTGACCATCGCGTGCGAAATCGGGAGGGACGAGATTTTATGATCCATGGTAATGCATTTCGAGCTGAACGGAATATGTCGAGAGGCAATAGTGAACCTGGAGCGGTGATGGTGATGGTCGATGAGAATGGCAACGGTCTACCAGACGATGGGGTGTGGTATGAATTGAAGGGGGCAGGGTACGACCTGCCAGAGACCGTTAAGGGTTACAAAATTACCTATTATCGCCCTGATCCGAATAAGAAGGCCACCAAAGCGCCGGTGCAAGAGGGACATCCAGATTACGTGGTAGACGATTCTTATATTAGGTGGACTGATAATTTAGGTGGCTCTGGGTACATCGAAAAAAACATATATCACGACCAATCCTACTGGCCACTCAATCGTTTGAATGAGGAGACGTTAAGTTTTACGGGAACCTTGCTTACGAACGTGGCGATTGACGAATCTGGGGGCGGGAGGTATTGGACCTATCGGATTTGGGAGTATGGGTATGTGGACAATCTTCCTAACGATGAGGAGAAGGGGTTTGATATCTCTTGGGCTATAGATGGGGAGGGGCATCCTGTGGAACTCGATGGAATAGATTTTATTCGCGTCTATTGCTGTGCCAATGTGCAGGCAGGGTGGATCGGGGAGTTGTCTACAGAAATCGCTACCGCCTGGGATTTGAACCTCCTTGATGAAGAGAAGGCCCCACGCAAAAAGGTTCTCTAAGTGCGAAAAAAAGTTGGGCGACTTGTTGGGGCCTGCCGTTCGTGGCGTGGTGAAATTCCCATTCTCGCAGCCGTCCACGATGCGCTGTGGACCTCGAATATTTTTGTACCTGTATTTGGTTGAAAGCTTATTAGCCTTTTGCCGCACCCGCTACGGGTGCGGCTTTTTTTGTGTAGTTGTCGAGCCTTAGTGCGTTTCTTAGAAGCGTTCCTCCGATTTATTTGTTGATCAGTTAGGGTTTGAAGGAAAAATGCAGAGGAATCTTACTTTTCGTCCCTCCCTATCCTTCTTCCCTGTCGGGGGTTGATTGCTACGTTCTGCTAAAGTATTCTTGGCGGAATGGGTGCGAGGAGGCTGTTACCCTGAAGCTCGCGTTTCATGTGAAATTGTGGATTTAAGAGGAGCTGTTGGGTTTAACCGTTATGCTGAAAATGCGGAAAGTAGTAACTTTGCGCATGTGTGATGGCAGGACGAGGGGGATATTAAAACTGAGGGGGTATAACACGATGCAGATTACAAAACGTTGCTTTCTAATCGCTATTTTGGGACTTGCGCTAGTGCAAAGTTCGATGGCCCAAGGGGTTATGGAATTTATGGAAAAAACGTATAGCTTTGAGCAGATTCGTGAGGATGGGGGGAGCGTGACGCACAGTTTTACGTTTAAAAATACGGGGAATGCCCCGGTGGTGATAAAGCAAGTCAGCTCTTCGTGTGGATGCACTGTGTCCGATTGGTCAAAGGAACCCGTGCTACCGGGCAAAGAGGGTTTTGTGGCCGGTACGTTTAACCCGATGGGGCGTCCGGGTAACTTCAGTAAATCGCTTACTGTGGTTTCGAATGCGGAGCCCGAGCGTGAGGTGCTCTACTTGACGGGGAACGTAATTCCAAGGGCGAGAAGTAAACAGGAGCAATATCCTTACCACATGGGACAAATTTGGGCGAGCGTCTCATTCCTGTCGCTTCCTCGCGTATTGCATGATGGGACGACTGAGGGTACGCTTGGCCTCTATAACGGCGGGAGCAAAGCTGAGGAGGTGAAGTTTGTGATGGTCCCAAAGAGCGTGATGCTATCGGAGAAACAGCTTACGCTTGAGCCCGGTGAGGAGCGTCTGCTGCGCGTTGTGGTGGATGGGAGCAAGGTGCAGCAGTGGGGATACACGACTGAAAAGTTCGTGTGCGAAGTGCAGAATGAGAAGTATCCGGTGGAGCTGGGTTTTAATCGCGACGAAAATTTTGCGGGGTGGAGCGAGCAGGAGAGGAGTAATGCTCCGGTTGCTACGGTGGAAACGAAAGAGATCGATTTCGGTCCGGTACGCCACGGCGACGTGTTGAGAGGAAGTTTTGAAATGAGAAACGACGGTAAAGGGGTGCTGTGCATTCGACGCGTGCAGTCTAACTGTAGCTGTGTGGCGGTTGAAGTCGGAAAGGAAAAGCTCAAGCCGAATGCGCGAACGAAGGTTTCGGTCGCGTTTAATACTGAGGGGTATCGCGGCGAGCAGGTTAAGGACATATCGTTGATCACGAATGATCCGCAGCAGCGCTACGTGCGGTTGCGCGTACGGGCGGACGTACGCTAGACGCTATGGGCGTGTTGTAAACATACACGATGGGTGAAATGGATGTGCTACGGGTTGAGAATGTAAGCAAGTGCTATCGGGAGCATTGCGCGCTGCGGAACGTATCGTTTAGTGTTCCAGAGGGCTCGGTGTATGGGCTGTTAGGACCTAATGGCGCGGGGAAAACTACGCTCATACGTGTGCTTAATCAGATTGTAGAGTGCGACGCGGGTGAGGTGTATTTACGGGGTGAGCCGTTGCGGCGGAAGCACGTAAAGCTCATCGGTTATATGCCTGAGGAGCGGGGCTTATATCGTAAAATGCGGGTCGGCGAGCAGGTACTCTATCTGGCGCGACTGCGTGGAATGTCGCGTGCCGACGCAATGAGGGAGTTAAAGGATTGGTTTGAACGGTTCGACATCGCGGGCTGGTGGGGAAAAAAGGTTGAGGAACTATCGAAGGGAATGGCGCAAAAGGTGCAATTCATTGCAACGGTGCTGCATCGTCCCCCGCTCTTGATATTTGATGAACCTTTTAGTGGCTTTGATCCCATCAACGCAGACATGATGGCCAAGGAGATACTGCGACTTCGCGATGGGGGGGCAACCGTGCTATTTTCAACGCACGATATGGAATCTGTGGAAGAGATGTGCGATTGCATAACGCTTATCAATAAGTCGGTTAATATCCTGACGGGCTCCATCGCTGAGGTGAGGGCGCAGTACTCTCTTCCGATCTTCGACCTGCACTACAAGGGCGATGTGCAGAGGGTGTTCGAATGCGTACCTAGGGGGTGGAAAATAACGCCCGGGGAGCCAGTTGCAGGGTGCGCCACGGCAATATTGGAGCAGGAGGATTCCGCGGTTGATCAGCGTCCGTTGCTGGTCGCGTTGGCGCAAGTTGCTGAAGTGGAGCGTTTCGCGAAGCGGTCGGTCAGGATGAAGGATATATTTATTCGAGCGGTGGCTGCGCATAGCCCGCTGCGGGAATCAAAAGCTGTGGAGGAGTAAGGGATGAGAAATGTGTGGTTGGTGATGTTGCGTGAAATAGGCGTGCGGGTAAGGCGGAAGGCATTTATTGTTAGCACCGTCTTGACGCCTATTCTCTTTGCTGCCTTAATGTTGCTTCCTGCCTTCTTGATGTATTTAGATTCAGGTGCGCATTATACGGTGGGAATCGTTGATCGGAGCGACAGTTTGGGACGGCTCATTGAGAATCGTGAGAATATGGGGTTTGTTCGGTTGAAAGATTGCGCCCCTAAAGATTTCGAGGCGGTTGTGCGTGATTCATCGCTGAGCGCGCTTGCTGTAATCGATTCTGGAATCTTAAGCGGGTCGAGGGGTGTAACGATCTATGCTGAAAAAACCCCTTCGGTGGAGGTGAAAACATCGATTGCTGCGGCGGTGAATGATGCCTTGCGGGAGTATAAAATGGGACGCTATAGCGTCATACCCCAGCTTGATTCTATCATGAGGGATGTGGCTTATAAGGCAGAGATTAGCACCGTGGTGTGGGGCGCTGCGGGAGAAGAGAAGGCTAGTAGCACCGAGCTCGTGGCAGCCATAGGGTACGTTTTGGGATTTGTAATCTATTTTCTAATATTCGCATCTGGGAATATGGTCATGAGCGGGGTGATGGAGGAGAAAAGCACTCGTATCGTTGAGGTATTGCTCTCCTCGGTGCGGAGTGTCGATCTGATGTTCGGCAAAATCTTGGGCGTAGGGGCCGTGATGGTAATCCAGCTCTTGCTCTGGGGGGTGCTTACGCTCTTTTTTTCTAGTGTGGCTGTGCAGTTCCTCCCCTCGGTCGGTGCGTCAGGGATGGCGAACATGCTTCCGGTAGGCCAGGCCAATGGCGTATTGGGTGATATGCAATCGATGCTGACGGTGGCCCGAGGTTCCTTTGGTGCTATCAATCTAGGCGCAGTGCTTCTGAGCTTTTTGCTATTCGCCCTACTCGGCTATCTGCTTTATGCGGCCATATTTGCCGCGGTTGGATCGGCGGTTGAAGATCAGAATGATACGGGGCAGTTGATGTTGCCGATAACCGTACCGCTGCTCATTGCGTTGCTGGGGTTAATTATGGTCGTGAAGTCTCCGGATGGCAGTGTCGGCTTTTGGCTTTCTATAATTCCGCTCACATCGCCCGTGATTATGCCAGTGCGGGTGGCTGCTGGGGCCCCGCTGTGGGAGGTTCTGCTGTCTGCCCTATTTCTCGTAGTGACCATGGTGGTGGTGCTGTGGCTCGCGGCGCGTATATATAGGCAGGGAATCCTGCGTTTTGGCAGGAAGCACTCTTGGAAGGAAATGCTGAAGTGGATATGGGAGTAAGCGTGAGCCATCCCGCTTCGCGTGGCCATAGAATACAAGAAAGACGCAATGAGTAGGGTTAAAGTCTTAAAGGTGTGGCAGTGGATGCTGCTAGCGCTTATTATGGTCTTGGCTTTATCTAGCTGTAAAGGGGGACCCACAAGGGGTATTCTTTAATTCATGCCTGATACCATTGACGGCTTTGGGGCATTCTTCCACGCGTCAATCGTGATTTTGCTAGCCGGTATCGTTCTGCAATTTTTACTTCAATTTGTAGGCATTGGGGGATTAATCGTCGATGCGATCCTATTTGTGCTAGTGCTGTGGCTGCGAGACTACGGTTTCTTTATGACCCTCTTGCTGTTTATTTTTCCTACGATAGTCATTTTACTGCTGCATTTCGTCTACTCGAATAGACGGGAAGGGTAGAGTACTAGCAAAGCGCAGCTTAAGGGCTTTAGCGCAGTAAGAGTTGGGTTAAAGGTCCATGCAGGACCGTCATTAAAGCGTTCTTATATGAGTTGTGTCTTGTCCGTGCTAATTTGCTACCTTTGCGCCGCGTTTGAGTCTTACCATGGAACGTGTAGTTGCGAAAAATAGGAAGGCATCGTTTCAGTACGAGTTACTGGAGAAGTATGTGGCGGGGATAGTACTGTCGGGCACGGAGATTAAGTCTCTACGGCAGGGGCATGCCTCCCTAGTCGATTCCTATGCTCTATTCTTGCGTGACGAGCTGTGGGTTCGTGGTATGCATATTCCGGAGTATGCCTTTGGCACCTATCTTAACCACGTGCCTAAGCGTGATCGGAAATTGCTTCTTAATCGTAAAGAGCTTACGAAGCTCCAAAAGAGTATCAAGGCTAAGGGCTATACTATCGTTCCGTTGACGCTTTTTATTAGTGAGCGAGGCTACGCGAAGTTGCGTATCGCGCTCGCGCGTGGAAAGCAGGCCCACGATAAGCGGGAGGCTATTAAGGAACGCGATGCCAACCGCGAGTTGCAGCGTGCCAAGCAGCATCGCTACAAGTGAAGTAGCGATTAAATCAACACCATTCTAATCTTTGTAACTATGCAGCAACCGGTTATGTCGAAGCAGCAGCTTTGCGACGCGCTTACGACGGCAAGGGGTAAAGGGGAAAAGGTGGGGTTGGTCCCCACGATGGGCGCTTTACATGATGGGCATGTCTCGCTGGTCCGCAGGGCCGCGCACGAAAACGATCTTGTGGTGGTGAGTGATTTTGTAAACCCTACCCAGTTTAACGACCCTCAGGACTTCAAGACGTATCCTAGAACGTTATCGTCGGATATTGAGAGGTTGGCTGGCTTTTCCAATGTCCTACTTTTCGCCCCCACTGTGCAGGAAATGTATCCTGGAGATGAGGTTGAGCAGCGGTTTGACATCGCTCCTCTGGACTCTGTGATGGAGGGCGCGAGGCGGCCCGGCCATTTTATGGGGGTTGTGCAGATTGTGAGCCGTCTTTTCAGCCTGGTACGTCCTGATAGGGCCTATTTCGGTGAAAAGGATTACCAGCAGCTACAGATTGTGCGACGTATAGCGCAGCAGCAGGGTCTGGGGGTGGAGGTTGTCGGCTGCCCCATCGTGCGTGAGGCCGATGGATTGGCCATGAGCTCCCGCAATGCCCTTCTCTCTCCTGCCGGGCGCGGGGCAGCGCCTAAAATTCGCCAATTCCTGCTGGAGTCGCGTGGGCGTATCGCTGCCCATGGGGTGGAGGCTACCAGGGAATGGGTAGTTGCGAAAATCAATGGCGTGGATGGGCTACAGGTCGAATACTATGAGATCGCGGATTCGCAGACGCTGCAACCGGTAACGGATTACAGGCCGGGACGGACCATGGGCTTTGTCGCGGTACGCGTCGGGCAGGTCCGTCTCATTGACAATATTGAGTATTGATGGCGGCGAGTTTCGATACTGCCTATTAACACGTGGACACGGATGCAGATACAGGTGCTTAAATCGAAAATTCACCGCGTTAGGGTGACGCAGGCTGAGCTTGATTATATAGGGAGCATCACCATTGATGCAACGCTTATGGCTGCCGCAAACATTATCCCCGGGGAACGTGTGTACATCGTGAATGTTAATAATGGTGCGAGGTTTGACACGTACACAATTGCGGGTGAACCTAATAGCGGAGTCATCTGTCTTAATGGCCCGGCGGCGCGGATGTGCCTGGTAGGTGATGTTGTTATTATCATGTCGTACGCGTTGCTCGAGTTCGAGGAGGCGAAGCGTTTTCGTCCAACCGTCATTTTCCCCGACACGTCGACAAATCGATTGGTTTAAATGGTGGCTCGCTGCGCCTGCGCAACCCTGCGGTGCCTAGGGGGCGAAGGGATGGAGGCCGGGGCCGATGAGGCGGGGCGTGGCTGTCTCGCGGGGCCGGTTTGCGCTGCGGCCGTGATTTTGCCGCGCGGGTTTAGCGATAGATGGCTTTGCGACTCTAAGGCCTTGTCGGCCTCTAGACGGGAGCGAATGCGTGGGCGTATCGAGCGTGAGGCCATTGCGTGGAGGGTCGCCATGGTTCCCCCCGCGGTAATCGATGCAATCAACATTCTCCGCGCCTCCGTGCTCGCCATGCAGATGGCTGTCGATGCCTTACCGGTGAGACCGACCTTGCTCCTTGTTGATGGCAATTGCTTCGATGCCGATGGCGGGTTGCCTTATAGGACCATTGTGCATGGCGATGCGCTCTATGCTAGCATTGCGGCTGCTTCAATCTTGGCTAAGACCCATCGCGATGAGCTGATGGAAACTCTTGACAGGGAATATCCGGGCTACGGATGGGCGCAGAATAAAGGCTACCCAACGGAAAATCATCGCTGCGCGCTGCGTCGGTTGGGGATTACGCCCTGGCACCGTTTGAGCTTTAAGGCTAAGGGTGCCCCCTTATACTGATCGCGACAGCTTTTATTCTTCGCGCGGGGCGTATCCGCTTCTGGGGAATAGCGCGTCCGATTTGCGTTTGCAGCTGATAACCAGCGAGATACAAATTGCTGCGACGCTGTGGGGGGGCTGCTTAAAGCTTAGGTGTTCTCCTACTGTTTCTCCGCGCTGCCGATTCATAATCAGCCTCAATTCCTAGGAAGGTTACAGGGGAGTGTCGGTAGTTGTTCTTCTATAAAAAGTTGGGCGGGAGGTTAAAAAACCTCCCGCCCAACTTTTTTCGCAAATACACTGCATTTGAAGTGTGTCCTCGCGGTCTGTACGAGACTCGAACTCGTGGCCTCCGCCGTGACAGGGCGGCGTTCTAACCAACTGAACTAACAGACCCCTTTTCTTCTGCAAAGATACGGCTAGTTATTTGAATTGCAAGGCTTCTTGGTCTCTTTCTACGCTAAAACATACTCACTGATGTTTTTATTGTATTGATTTGCAGTAATTTACTTATGTCTTAATTCCGTCTACCATTCAATTTTTTTTGTTGCTTGTCCGGTTTAAGCATCATTATTGGACTGCGCGCTTCCATGTTCTCGTTCGAAATGGGTACTTTCGCGACGGCAATAATTACATGGTGAGGTATGGAAACGTTCAGGGTAAAAGGTGCGTTGCGCACTACTACGGTGCTAATCGGCGAGAGCCTTGACAATTTGAAGGATTATATCCCGAAGCAGGATGTCTTTATCATTTCGGATCGTCAGGTATACCCCATGTTGCGCGAACGCTTGCCGCAATTCCCAGTTTTTCAGGTCTATCCCGGGGATTACAGCAAGAGCCTGCGGGTGGCAACGAGTATCTACCGTTGGCTGCAAGATAATTATGCGGACCGCTCGGCGTTTCTGCTGGGCGTGGGGGGAGGCGTTGTGTCGGATCTTACGGGGTTTGTGGCTGCCACCTACCTGCGGGGCATCAATTTCGGCCTCGTGTCCACTACGCTCCTCGGGCAAATCGACGCGAGCATTGGTGGGAAGAATGCCATTAATTTTGACGGCTTTAAAAACGTGGTGGGTACCATCTACCATCCCGAATTCATTCTATGCGATTATACGCTTCTGCATACCTTACCGCGGGAGGAGGTGCAGGGTGGTTTGGCTGAGCTCATAAAGCACGCGATCATTGCGGACGAAGAAAAATTTAATTGGCTTAGCAGCCGTGCCGCAGAGGTCCTAGCGCTTGATCAGTCGCTGCTAGAGCCGTTGATAGCTTGGTCGATCTCCTTGAAGCGGGGATTCGTTGAGAATGACGAATTTGAAGCGGGCGATCGGCGCAAGCTTAATTTCGGTCATACCTGGGGGCATGCCATCGAAGCGGTCACGGGGATTCACCACGGTTTTGCCATCGCCATCGGGATGGTGTTCGCGGCGCGTTTTGCCCATGCCAGAGGGGTGTGTGGCATTGATGTGGTTGAGCGTATTGTGGACATTTTGCAGCGCTACGGCCTGCCCACGGATGCGAAGGTGCTACCCTGGGTGGTGTATGAGGCTATTGAAAAGGATAAAAAGCGGGAACGTGACGCCATTCGCTTCGTTTTCCCAGTTCGCATCGGGGAGGTGGTGGTTCAGCCCGTTCGGCTCGAGGAGCTGCGTGACTTCGTGGAGGGGCGATAAAGATGGGCGAATCCGAGCTTTATCTTAAGCGTAGAGGCTATTCGCCATGCCTTAGCGTGGGGGGCAGCGCGCTTGGCTCCGCGAACTGTCGGCAGAGTGTAGGTTGCTTAAAGTCCCTCTCGCGCTGGGTCGAGCTTCGGTTTGATTTGATGCAGGGGGGGACGGACTATTGCGAGGCGACTGTGCGCAACGTGGTAAAAGGCTTTTCCCATTTCTCGCACCGAATCGCTGTTTGCCATAGGCAGAAAGGAGGGCTCGGGGCTGACGTAAGGCGCAATGTTATCGGGCAGGCGGTTGCTGCGGGTTGCGACGCTGTGGATATTGATTGGTTTGAGGAGAGGGACTATCCCCCCGCTTTCCATGCCGAGATGGCGCGTCGGGGGGTGAAGAGAATCCGTTCGCTTCACCCTAGCAGCCCCCTTGCTTCTCCCCAGGCACTGAGGAATCTTATTGCGCGGATGCGGAGGGGAAATCCCTTTCTCGTGAAAGTTGTGATGCCGTGTCGGAGTCTGGCCCAGGCACGATTGGTGCTTTCGTGCTACGATGGGAGAGAAGATCTGCTGTTGATTGCATCCGGGCTGAAGGGGCGCGCTTCGAGGGTAAAGGCAACCCTTTGTGGCGCCCCTTTCTCCTACGTGCATCTGGGGACCCCCACGGGGAGCGGGCAGCTTTCTTGGAAGCAGTATCGCAGGGCGTTTCGTTATTGGGGTGATGGCGATTAAAAGATTGGTGGTCATGGGGGCTCCCATCGCGCATAGCCGTAGCCCCTACATCTTCGCTGAGCTATTTAGGCAGTACGCGATGCGTGATGCCGTTTATTATCAGCTTTATGCTGATGGGAGCGCATCCATCCCTTTGCTATTTGATGGGCTGGGGCTCTACGGTGCGAATGTCACTTCTCCCCTGAAGGGAACGGCATTCGCTTCGGTTAATTGGGTATCGGGTAGCGCGAAGGCTCTCGGCGCGGTGAATACGATCGTCAATCGTGACGGTGCATTGTATGGGTATAACACTGACCCCATCGGGGTGCTCGGAGCTCTTCGTCAGCTAGCGATTGACCCCTCGAGGAAGCGATGCTACGTTTTAGGAGCGGGGGGCGCGGCCGCGGCTGTGGTTTGTGCCCTCGTGCGGCTAGGGGCAAGGCCAACGATTGTAAATCGTACCCATGCGCGATCGCTGGCGCTAGCTGGCAGGCTGGGCGCCAGCGCAATGCGTTCGGAGGAGATCACCCCCATCCCTGGCGATCTGCTCTTTTCGTGTTTACCGCCGGGAAGCGATCTGCCTACGTGGGACTGGAATGCCTTTAGCTGGCTATTCGATTCGGTCTACTACGCCTCACCGTTGGAGCCGGTGGCATCGGTGCATTCGCTTCCGCGCTGCGGGGCGCGGGAGTGGTTGTACTGGCAGGCCGTGGCGGCATTTAAGATCTTCTTCCGGGGAGAGTCGGACTAGAAGTATAAATCCCTCTCGCCCTGCCTAATCCGATCGAGTTTCTTGGCAAATGCTTCGCGCGTCGCGTCATCTTCCAGCTGCTGCATTAGGGCGGATATACGCTCATTGCCTTTCCGTTTTAGCTCGTCAGAAGCGTAGTCCTCGAGGTATTCTGCCAGCGTAAGCATTGCGTTGGGGGTGCAGTAGCGTTTGATGAAGCCTGGAACTGAAAATTCCATGAAGTGTTCGCCCGTGCGTCCAAGGCGGTAGCACGCCGTGCAGAATGATGGGATGTAGTCGGAATCGAGCAGATGGTTAATAATCTCGGAGAGTTCGCGGTCGTCATTGATGCGGAACTGCTCTCTATCCAAATCTTGTTGCTCCTCGCGGTCTCCCTCTGAATAGGCGCCGATTTCTAGCTTTGTACCCCCATCAATCTGAGACACCCCAAATTCCATCACCTTTTCGCGTATTTCTTCCCTCTCCCGCGCGGTGAGAATCATACCCGTGTAGGGCACGGCGAGGCGGAGCACAGCGACCATTTTTAAAAAATTGTCGTCGGCTAGAATGAATTCGGGGGATATGCGCACGTCGGATGCTTCCTGGATGCGCGGGAAGGATATTGTGTGGGGGCCCACGTTGAAGCAGGCTTCGAGGTGGTTGGTATGGCGAACGAGGGCCATTGCCTCGAAGCGCCAGTCGTATAGCCCGAAAAGCGCGCCGATGCCCACATCGTCAATGCCAGCCGCCTGGGCGCGATCCAGGGCCGTGAGCCGCCAGTTGTAGTCTGCTTTGGGGCCGGAACGGTGGTACTGACGGTAGGCCTCCGGGTGGTAGGTCTCTTGGAAAATCTGGTACGTACCGATGCCCGCGGCCCGTACGGTTCGAAAACCCTCGACATCGAGCGGCGCGGCGTTGATATTGACTCGCCGTATCGCGCCATTACCTTTTTTTACGCTGTACACCTCTCGCACCGTGTGCGCGATGTATTCGGGCGAATAGTCGCGGTGCTCCCCGTACACCAAAATCAAACGCTTCTGGCCTTTGTCCTCAAGCGCCTCCACTTCCCGGCGTAGCTGCACATCGGAGAGGGTGGTGCGCAACGTCTCTTTGTTCCCTGCGTTGAAACCGCAGTACGTGCACCCATTGATGCATTTGTTGCCGATGTATAGCGGGGCGAAGAGGACTATGCGGTTGCCGTAGATGCGTCGTTTCAAATCGCGTGCACCCTCGAGAATCTCATTGATTAGGTCGGGTGATGAGGTTTGCAGTAGGGAGGCGGTCTCTGACAAATTGAGCCTCTCTTTGTTCAACGATTTCGCCACGATTTCGCGGATGCGCGTCGGTGAGGTATCCGCGTGGCGTAAAAAATGCCAAATCTCGTCCGTGTCGATGAAAGGTTGCATTGGGGTATCCTCAATGCGGTAGCGTTGGGGCGTAAATTTCATAGCGTGCGATTCCGATGCGAAAGGTGATTTTAAGTTTTTCCGATGCCAAAACGCAGAGTTTTCGATTTTGTTGCCCTTGCCCTCTGCAATTCGGTTCGGAGCAATTTGGAGGTCTTCGATAGGGGCGATGCGCGGGTTGCACTCTGCGTGCGTTCGTGGCACTGTTACAATCGCGGTTAATGTGGCTTTAGGGAGTCAAGCGTGAGTAGATGGTTGAGGGGAGTTAAAAAAATAGGTTCGCGGAACCTTCCTGACGTAAAAGTACCAGCAGGGCGAACAGGGCGTAGAGAAGTATGAGCGTGATGCCCTCTCCACGGCTTACCCTGCGCCCCTTGCCCAGCGCCACTGCGCCCAGCACGAGGAGCGCGCCGAGCAACGTAAATCCAAGATCCGTCGGGAGAGAGTCGTAGGCTGGGAGCGGGGCCACTGTGGCCACGATGCCGAGAATCAGGAGAAGGTTGGCGATGGTGGAATTCATGAGGTTAGAGAATGCGGTCGCGGTTTGTTTGTGCAGGGCGAGGTAGACCGAGGCTGTGGCCTCGGGGAGAGCCGCGATGGCCGCAAGCCCAATCAATCCGATAGCGTTTTGGGCACTGCCCGAATTTTCGATATATGCTAGCGCAATTTTGGCCGTTAGGGAGGCACCCTGCGTTACGAGGCCTGCGCCAGCGACGAGCGCTAGCACTAGCCATAGTACGTGTACTTTGGGCTTTGGGGTGTGGTGCGGGCTATATCCGTTGCCCACGTTGCTTTCGCGCATGAGCGGGGTCATGGCGGCGAAGGCGGCGATTAGGAGCAGCCCGCCCCAGCGGGGAATGGAGTATATGCCGAGCTGCGATTGCAGCCTGCCCGCCGCGGCCACTGCCATCACCAGAATGCTCGCGGCCGCAATGGCCCATGCACTCTTTGTGGGGAAAGGTTCATGCGCCCTTGTGGGGCTGATTGCCGAGGCGATTCCGCCCAGTAGCAGCAGGTTGATGATGCTGCTGCCAAGCGGTGTGCCGATGGCTACTATGCCGAGCCCGCGCGCATTGGCCATGATGCCCATCATCAGCTCGGGGAGCGCGCCGATGAGGGCGAGGGGCAGGTAGACCATCCAGAACCGTCCCCTCGCGTAGCGTTCCGCTATTCTCAAGATGCTCCAAATGCAGCACGTCGAACCGAAAAAAATTAGCGCAACGCTAAAGGCTACGTTTACTCCTAACATGTGTTTCTCCTCGTGGATAGCGTTGCCAAAGGTACTATTTTTTCGTAAATGTGTACCTTTGAGCCTTTGACGGCGGAGCGTAGCGTGCGCGATGCGCGGGTGCAGGGGCAAGTTCCCTCTCTGCCGGCGATGCGTTTTGTGGGGAAGGGAGTATAAGAGCTATAGATGGTATGATGGGCAATGTAAGAAAAAGGGTATTACGCGGGGCAGTGCTGCTGTCGCTGCTTATGGCAGGCGCGGGGGTGCTTATGTCTGCCGGGACGATGTTGCAAGACCTCAGCACGAGGCTCGACACGCTTTTTGCCGTGTTTCGAGTGGCATCCCAGCTTAATGTCGATGGGGTTTCCTCTGAAAGGCTTATGGAGGGGGCTATCAATGGCATGATGTCGCGCCTCGATCCGTACGCTCGCTACACGTCGAAGGAGGAGAGGAGCGATTTGGTCTTTGAGGCCACGGGGGGGTACGCCGGTGTGGGCATGGGGATCCGTCCCGCGGGGCGGTACGCGCAGGCAACGGGTTTCTACGAGGGTGCCCCTGCGTTTAAGGCGGGAGTTCGGGTGGGTGACACCATTGTGGCGGTCAATGGGAGGAGCATTGAGGGTATCCCGCTTGATTCTGTCACAAAGCTCCTCCGTGGCGATGCGGGGACAATGTTGAGGGTGACGGTGCATCGGTATAACGTTGCGCAACCGTTGGAATTTACTTTCCCGCGCGAAGTGATACACACCCCGAGCGTCGAGTTAAGTATGCTCCTCGATTCAACGGTAGCCTACGTGCGCTACAATGGATTCCGCACGAACGGGGCGAAGGAAATCGAAGCGGCGGTGAAGAATCTTCTCGGAGGACAAAAACGCCCCAGTGGAATTATCCTCGACCTGCGCGGTAACCCGGGTGGGCTTATCAATGAGGCGCAAAATATTCTCTCCCTATTTCTGCCGCGGGATACGAAAGTTCTCGACATCAAGGGGCGCAATGAGGAGCAGGACGATGTGCGCAAAACCACGTACCCCGAGCCGCCCTTTGTGGATGTGCCGTTGGCAATCATTGTGGGGCGCGCCTCGGCCTCGGCGAGCGAGGTGGTTTCTGGGGCAATCCAGGATCTTGACCGCGGCGTGATTATTGGGGAGCGTACCTTCGGGAAGGGGCTTGTGCAAACCTCAATCCCATTGCCCAATCAGGGCTTTGTGCGTATAACCACCGCGAAGTACTACACGCCGAGCGGCCGGTGCATTCAGGCACTCGATTATGCGCACCGCGATGAGTCGGGCGCTGTGGGGCGAGTGCCCGATTCGCTAATTACCCGTTTTTACACGAAGGCGGGACGTGTGGTGCTCAATGGGGGCGGGGTCTTCCCGGATATTGTCGTTAAGCCTGACAGCATGAACTTCTTTGTGGCGAATGTGGTTTACAGCGGAGCATTTTTTGACTACGCCATGCGCTACGCGCTTCGGAATGCTGCGCCGGCCAATATCAGTGCGTTGCGCTTAGGGCGGGGGGCGCTTGATTCTTTGCGCCTCGCGCTGAGGGAGGCTAAGTTGCAGGAGGTCGCTCCGTTTGACCGTGCGATGAAGTCTCTGGAATTCGTGGAGAATGACCCCTCGTATGGGTCTATTGTAAAGCCCTATTTCGATGCTATACGGCGCGATGCGGCTTCGAAGTTTGATTCTCTGTTTTGGAGCAATGCAGCCCAAATACAGGAGATCCTCGAGATGAACGTTGCGGGTTTTTATCTTGGTTCCGTGGGTATGAACTCCCTCTATCTGCGTAATGATGCTGCTCTAGAGACTGCCCTTCGCACGCTTCGCGACCGTGAGGCGTACACGAACATCTTGCAGCGGCAAAGCCCCCCGGATCCTCGGGCGGAGCAGCTGGCGCAAGAGAAGCGATCGGAGTAGGAAGTGCCGCAGCATGGAGAAGAAGCGGGTGGTGGTGGGCCTCTCCGGGGGGGTGGATAGCAGCGTGGCCGCGCATCTTCTGGTGCAGCGAGGGTACGATGTGGAGGGTATCTACATGCGCAACTGGACCGATACCGAGGGGCTGAAGGGTTCGCGGTGTCCTTTCGACCAGGACGTTGATTTCGCGGCTATGACCGCGCGTCGGGTGGGGATTCCCTTCTCGGTGGTGGACTTGAGCGATGTGTATCGGCAGCGGGTGGTGGATTATCTCTTCGCGGAGTATGCGCGGGGACGCACCCCCAACCCGGATGTGCTGTGTAATAGGGAGATAAAATTTAAGGCCTTTTGGGAGGTGGCAAGGGCGAGGGGTGCCAATTTTGTTGCTACCGGGCATTACTGCCGTAAGGCTATCGCTGCGGATGGGGAGTATCTGCTCCTACGCGGGACGGACGACACGAAGGATCAGAGCTATTTTCTATGCCAGGTAACCCAAGAGCAGCTTTCCCATGCGCTTTTCCCGGTCGGGGAAATGGCCAAGAGGGAGGTGCGCGCGTTGGCAAAGAGCTTGGGGTTACCCACCGCCGAGCGGCGGGATAGCTATGGAATTTGCTTCGTTGGGGAGGTGAATCTCCCGGCGTTCCTATCGCAGCGGTTGGCGCCGCGTGGGGGGGACATTGTGGAAATACCGCGAAGCGCGTTGCCGCCCGATGGGGGCGACAGCTTGGCGGCGCGCGCGGCGGCGTATCCGCTCTCGCCCAGTATGGGCGTTGTGGTGGGGCATCACCAGGGCGCGCAATTCTTTACTATCGGCCAGCGTAAGGGAATTGGGGTGGGGGGGAAGGCAGAACCTCTCTTTGTGGTAGGTATCGATACGGAACGCAATGTCGTGTACGTTGCCCAGGGACAGGGGCACCCCTACCTATTCCACAGTGTCGCTTTTGTCCCCGCCATGGGGGTGCATTGGGTGCGCCCCTCGCAGCGCGTGGGGATCGGCGGGGTTAGGAGCGTGCGTGTGCGTTTGCGCCATCGGCAGCCGTTGCAGGATGCCGTGATGCATGTTCGGGAGGAGGGGGTGTACCTGGCGTTCGACGCCCCGCAGAGGGGGGTTACCCCTGGGCAGTTCGCCGCATGGTATGTCGGTGATGAGCTCCTTGGGGCCGGCCCCGTAGAGTTCTCCATGCTGGGGATTTAGAAGATTTATTTGTGGTGTAATGCCGTCAAGGGGCAGCGCGTTGATGCGCGCTCGCCCCCTTGGCGGTTCGTTTTTTTGATGCCTGGTTGGTAGCAAAGAGGCATCTCGTTCGCATCAAAGTTGGTTTTCTCCGGAGAAAACCAACTTTGATGCGACTTTGGTACGTCCCATCTCGGGCTCTATAACCTTGCGTTGGCCCGGAGGCCCCGCGGCTCCTTAGGTTCTTGTTCCGGTTGAGGCGGCATTTTTTCCTAACTTTGCTGCCGTATGCCAACCGCGAATGTTGTACAGAGTAAGGCTCTCTACGAGTTGGGCCATGTGGATGTACCCCGCCTCATTTGGAAGAATTTCATGCCTGCATTTGTGGGCGTGGTGGTGAGTGCGTTGTACAATATTGTTGATAGGATCTTTATTGGGCAGGAGGTGGGTCCCTTCGCGCTTGCCGGGTTGAGCGCGGTTTTCCCCATTATGCTGTTGCAGCAGGCTTTCGCCATGCTCATTGGCTTGGGCTCATCGGTGCGGGTATCCCTGTCGCTGGGGGAGCATAATCCCCGTCGGGCGCAGCGGTTTCTTGGGTCAGCGGTTGCGCTTTCCATGATTGTGGGCGCGGGGATTACGATTCTTGGTTTTGCCATTCGCGGCCCGATGCTTAGGCTCTTCGGCGTGCAGCCCCAGACGATGGGATTCGCGTTGCAATACGTGGATGTTATTCTTGTTGGGAATGTCTTTCACCTGGTTGGTTTCTCGCTCAACAACATCATGCGTGCCGAGGGGAATCCGCATGTTTCTATGTACTCCATGATCGTTGCGGCGCTGGTGAATGTGGCGCTTGATGCGCTTTTCATTCTTGTGTTCCGCTGGGGGGTTATGGGCGCGGCCGTGGCGACGGTTATCGCGCAGCTGACGCAGGCCTTGTGGGGTGTCGCGCATTTTTGCAGCGGGCGCTGCGTTGTGCGCCTGCACTGGCCGTACGTGAAATTCTCGTGGCAGCTGGTGCTGTTGACGCTCTCCGTTGGTTTCGCGCCATTCGCGCTTCAGGTGGCTGGGAGTTTTGTGCAGGGGGTGTATAACATTCAGCTGGTGAAGTATGGAAATGATATCGCGATTAGCGCCATGGCGATCATCAATTCCGTTTCGATGCTGCTCATCATGTCTGTGGTGTCGCTGAACATGGCGGCGCAGCCGGTTTATGGGTATAATTGCGGAGCTAAGCTCTACAGGCGGCTGCGTCAGGCGTTGCTCACCTGCATCGTGGCGGCATCCGCAATCGCGTTCGTGGGGTTCGCATGCGTGCAGCTAATGCCTGGGCCTATAATCCGCCTGTTTGAGTCGTCCGATGCGGAGCTGCTTCGGATTGGGGAGCGGGGTATGCGCGTGTTTTTCGCCTGTTTCCCGGTTGTCGGTATGCAAATCGTGCTGGGAAACTATTTTCAGTCGATAGGTAAACCCGCCATTTCTGCGCTTATAGCCTTGCTGCGCCAGTTAATATTTCTTGTGCCTCTCATTCTGATCCTTCCGCTTAGGTGGGGGTTCGCTGGCGTATGGATGGCCGCGCCGGTCTCTGATGTCATTTCCGCCACGGTGTGCGGTGTGTTTTTTCTGCGGGAGTTTCGTCGCCTTTCGCGTCTTGTGGAGGCACAGGAGGAGGCCATGGAGGGGCGGGAATGCGCGGTGCGGTGATAGAGTTGCTGGACGCGGCGCTGGCGCTGCGCCCGCT